>CALEFQ010000028.1 GCA_937877125.1 uncultured bacterium
CCCAAGATCCGCCGTGTTTTAATTGTCGATTTAATCCCGTTTACGGCAAAACGGTCACTGCGGGTTTGGGTCGAAAGCATTTTAGGCTCCGTGCCCGGCAAAAATGTCACCGCTCATTTCCAAGTTCACGCCGGACGGTCCAAAGTTACCGAAATCGCGCCCGGCCGTTACGTTTATTCCACCACCCGAAATCTAATTCAGCCCGGCGAGCCGGCGGCCATCTGGACGGAAATCGCCGGGATTATCAAGACAGCCGGATTTTCCAACTTAATGTTGTGGTCGTATTTTCCGATGTTCGCCCTGCCTTTTGAAAAACTTGACGGAGTAAAGGTATTTGACGCCGTCGATGACTGGCGCGAGCACCCGTACTGCAAAAACTGGAAGGATTTGCTCAACAAAAACTACGCGACGATTGACCGCACCGCCGACGCCGTCTTTACCGTTTCCCCGCAGGTGAAAAATATTTTCCGCGTCAACCGCAATGTCCAGTGGCAGCCAAACGGCATCGATTTCGACCATTTCCAAAAAAACGGGACAGCTCTCCGCGCCTCTTTAAGCGGGCTCAAACATCCTGTTATCGGCTACCTCGGTATTATTGAAAGCCGCCTTGATTTCGACCTACTGGAAGAAATTTTGAAAAAATTCCCCGACGCATCACTGCTTTTGGCCGGACCGGTTTGGGACAAAGAGGCGATCGCTCGCTTGCAGCGTTTCCCGAATTTTATCTCTTTCGGACCCGTGGCTTACGCCGATTTACCAGAACTTTATCACGCTTTTGATGTCGCGATAATTCCGCACCGTCTAACTCCGTTCACGAAATCAATGAATCCGCTAAAGATGTATGAATATCTGGCTTGCGGTCTCCCGGTGGTCACGACCCCGGTGTCCGGCACGGAAAAATTCTCTAATTTAATCAAAATTGCCGCCACGCGCCAAGATTTTCTAACGGCCGTAAAGGATTACCTGGAACATAAACCGACCGCCGCAGAGCAGGAAGGACGGCGCGCGGCTGTCCGCGGGCAAACCTGGGCGAGCCGCCTGTCCGAAATGCTTAAATATTTGCCCCATGATTAAATTATCAATTATAATCGTCTCCTGGAACGTTCGCGCTTTATTGCAAAAATGCCTGGCGTCAATTTACCGTGAAACCAAACAGCCGGTTGAAGTCATTGTCGTGGATAACGCCTCGATTGACGGCAGTGCCGACCTGGTCGCAAAAGAATATCCGCAGGTTAAATTAATTCGGAATGCCAAAAATTTAGGATTTGCGCGGGCCAACAACCAGGGCGTGAAATCAGCGCGCGGCGAATACGTGATATTTTTGAATGACGACACGGAAATAAAATCTTCCGCCCTGGACACTATGGTAAATTTCCTCGACCGCCATCCGGAGGCGGGGATAATCGGAGCGCGCCTGCTTAATTCCGACGGTTCGCTTCAGCGCGGCACCGCCCGCCAATTTCCCACCGCCAAGATTTTGGCGACGATGCTGCTCGGCTGGCACTCATTTTTACTAAACAAGCCCTGGCTTCGAAAATATTATTTACTAGACGAAAAATTCGAACGCGACACGGAGGTTGACCAAGTGATGGGCGCCTCTTTGATGACGCGCCAGGCCTTACTGAAAAGGCTCGGCTCGTTTTGCGAAGAATTCTGGATTTGGTTTGAAGAAGTTGACCTATGCCAGCGCTATCGCGCCGCCGGCCACAGAATTTTCGTCGTCAGCACCGCGGCAATCACCCATCACCAGGGAAAAAGCTTCGTCCAAGTCTTCAAGCTAAAAAAATTCGCCCAGCTGTCGCGCAGTCTACTGATCTATAGCCGCAAGCATTTATATTTTTACCAATTCATTCTATTGGCCCTGCTCTGGCCGCTGGGCTTCCTTACCGCCCTAGCCGTGCAATTACTTGGGCTTAAACCGAAAAAACTATCATGACCTTATTCTCCAAACTAACCTGGTTGATGGCCGCCGCCGGCCTAGTCGTCTACGGACTTTCGTTTTTAGGATATATTTTACCTTTGCTCAATTTGATTTTGTTTTTCGCGCTTTTGATCGTAGTCCTGAATCTCACTCTGAAAAAACTGGAGTACGGCGTTTTGTTCGTGACATTCGAGCTTATTTTGGGGCACAAAGGATATTTGTTTTCCTGGGATATAAACGGCCAATTTGTTTTATCGCTGCGCCTGGCGTCGTTTTTTATCGTCATGCTAGTTTGGCTCATCATCGTCTTTAAGCAAAAGAAGATCGCCCTGATCCGTACGCCGTACTGCTGGCCGCTAATCGCCTTCGCCGCCATTTGCATCGGCGCCATTACCATCGGCTACCTAAATGGCCACGACTGGAGCGCCAATTTCTTCGATTTCAACGGCTATCTCTATTTTGCCCTGGCTTTCCCTTTCTTTGAAGTGATCAGCCGGCCCGACTTCGTGAAAAAAATGGTCTCGATCTTATTCGGCGGGATCATCGCGATGAGCTTGATTACTCTGTTTCTTTTCGGAGATTTCTTTTTCACCAAACAATGGGCCCGGCCGGACATGAGCACCGCGATCGCGACCGAGAGCGCCACCGCCGAAGAAGCCGCCGGCGGCCAATTTGCCTTTGGCGGAATCACCAATCGCCTATATGACGAATCGGGCAAACCGGTGGAATACCGTTGGCAAAAAGACCTGGGACTGGGAATGATTTCTTATGTCGGCGGAAATTTTTTCCGGGTTTCGGCAGCCGGGCAGACCTGGGCCTTGGCGGGATTATTGATCGGCTTGTTTTTCCTGTTGCGCCGTAATTGGCGCGCCCCGGAAACTCGGGAATTGATTTTCTTGGTGGTCTTATGCGGGGCCACTCTGATTGCTAGCTTTTCGCGAAGCTTATGGGTCGGCGCCGGTGGGGGAATGGTGGCGCTTCTTTTCTTTTTGCCGCGGAAAAAAGCGATTCTCACTCTGCTGATTGCCACAGGGCTGATCAGTGCCGTGGCCGCCGGTGTTTATTTTGTAGCCCCCCAATCATTCCACACGGTCAGCGACCGGATCACGAGTATTTTCAACCCCTCTCAAGAACTGGCCGGACAGAATCGGCTTAATTTACTGGATCCGATCATAGTAAAAATAAAGAATAAGCCCCTAAGCGGCCACGGTTTCGGCACCCCGATCATCTACGAAAGCGTGGTTCCGGAAAAACAGGGGTTTATCAAAGTTTACATGTATGAATGGGGTTACCTGGATCAGCTCGTTAAATACGGCATGCTTGGCCTCGGCGTATTCGCCTGGCTACTAGTAGTAGTTTTCCGAACCGCCCGACGAGCGACCGCCCGGCTGACAGCTTCGAAACAGACGGACGAAAAATATTTGTTAATCGGATTGATTATTGCCACCATCGGCTTGCTGGCCACGCATTTCACTTCCCCTTACCTCAATCATCCGCTGGGAATCGGGCTAATCCTGATCACTGCCGCCCTGGCTTTTCATTACACCCCAAGCCTAAACAATGACCGAACTCCCGCCACAAGTTAGCATTGGGCTGGTTATCTGGAACGGCCGACAATATTTGCCGGCTTGCTTAAAGAGCGTCCTGGCCCAAAAGAGTATTAACTCGGAAATTATCGCCATCGATAATAATTCAACCGACGGCAGTTTTGAGTATCTGCAAACCGAGTTTCCTCAACTTAAAATAATCCGCAATAGAGTCAATCGGGGCTTTGCCGGGGGGCATAATCAGGCCATCGCCCTGAGCCGAGGCAGATTTTATCTAGCGCTGAATCAAGACACGGTTTTAGAACCGGACTATTTGCAAGTTTTGATAAGCTTCCTGGAAAAAAACCCGAAAGCCGGCTCCGCCCAAGGGAAAATCAAGCGGTTGACAAATGGAGAAAAAACCAATAATATCGACAGTCTGGGGCTGCAATTACACACCAGCGGGCAAGTCACCGACTGGGGAGAAGTAGAGGATGATCAAGGCCAATTTAGTGGTATTTTAGAGATTTTCGGGCCATCGGGCACATTGCCGGCATACCGCAAACAAGCTCTAGAGGCGACCGCCTTAATAGATTCTTCCGGCCGGAAAGAGTATTTCGACGAAGATTTTTTTGCCTATAAAGAAGATATCGACCTGGCTTTCCGCTTAAGGTTGAACGGTTGGTCCAGTTTTTGCCTGACCGATGCCGTCGCATTTCATAACCGTTCGGTTCGCGGGGAGGGCGCCGTCGCCCGAGGCAATCTGGCCATTGCCAATCAGCGCCAGGCTAAGTCAAAATTCAGCCGGCGCCTGTCATTTTCCAACCACCATTTCGTTTACCTGAAGAACCTGCCCAATTTATTGCGCTGGCGCTTTTGGCCCCAGCGGACTTGGTACGAAATTAAAATGTGGGGCTACGCCTTGCTAAAAGAACCGTTCCTGATTCCTGAGATGTTCAAAATATGCCGACTGTGGCCCAAAATGATGCGCAAACGCCGACAGATTATGTCGCGGCGGGTGATTACGCCAGAGGCATTAGCCCGCTGGTTCGTATAAAGATAATGTCTTTAGTCTTTAGTCTTTAGTCTTTAGTCGCTCAATATTGACCTGGCGACCAAGGACTAATGACCAAAGACCTATGGATCTATCACTAGTCATCGTCCACTACAAAGCTCCGGATCTCCTGGAGCAATGCATTAAATCAATCACCGCCAAGTACCCTGAACTACGCGGACATTTTGTAATTGTGGATAATTCTCCAAATAAAACTTCTTCCCGCAAAATTAAAAAAGCTTTTCCGAAGGAACGATACATTCCGTCGCGGTCAAATGTCGGTTTCGCAAAAGCGATCAACTGGGGCATTTACAATTCCGATTCAAAATATATCCTGATCTTAAACCAGGATATCATCATGCGCGATGACGCGATCAAGAAGATGTATGATTTTTTGGAATCACATTCGGACGCGGCTCTGTGCGCCCCTAAATTGATCTATACCGACGGTTCAATCCAGCCCAGTTGCTGCCGGTTTTATACGCCGCGGGTGATTCTGTACCGTCGGACTTGGTTCGGCAAGCTCCCCTTCGCGAAAAAGTCCATCGAAACCTTTACCATGGCTGATTACGACCACGCGTCCACCAAGGAAGTGGATTGGGTCACCGGT
>CALEFQ010000029.1 GCA_937877125.1 uncultured bacterium
GGAATTGTCGCTGACGCCTGTATTTCTCATGACGCGCACTTGCATGTTGTTACCCGTTTCAAGGTGATGGCTAAATTGGATATTGCCAATCACCGCGCTCAAGACGGGCAAGTGGCCCTTAATACTACGCAAGGTATTTGTATCATCCGAGTCTCGACTTCGCCGGTTCTGGGAGGGGAATGGTTGTGTGGAAGAGTCTTGCCGCAACGAATTAAATCGCTGGATGAACTTGGCCTGCCTGTCTCGAATCTGGAATCACTGAAGGGATTTCTAGGGATGTCGCAAGGGATGATTCTTTTTTCCGGACCGACTGGTTCGGGTAAAAGCACTTCCTTGGCGGCCAGCATGACTTATATTCGCGATTACCGGCCGATCAAGACTCTCTTGGTGACAGTGGAAGATCCGATCGAACAATGGCTCACAGGGGCCAACATAATTCAGCGGGAGTTGAATCCTAAACAGGATAAGTCGATGGCCGGGATTATTCGAGAGCTGATGCGTAAAAACCCTGGGGTGATTATGGTCGGTGAAATTCGGGATCGGGATACCGCAGATACGGCCTTTCGCGCCGTTCTGACGGGGCACCTACTGCTTTCCACGGTTCACGCCAACGGTTCAGCGGCCGCCTTTACCAGGTTGCTGGATTTAGGGGTAGAGCGGTACCAGGTAGCGTACAGCATTTTGAGTGTACACCAGCGGTTAGTTCCATTGGCGTGTCGACTCTGCCAAAAAGTCATGAATCCGGGCGATGACGGCTATGACGAGAATCGGCAGATTTTCGGTGAATTTGCCCGTAATTTTGATTGCCAAATGCCTCGAGATCCTTCCTTTCTGATGGCGTCCGGCTGTAAAAATTGCGGCGGTTCTGGGTATACCGGTTATGTCCCGTTGTTTGAGTTCCTGCCGGTAGATCGGAATGTAAAGGAGCTCATTCTTAAGGGCGCTGAGGCGATTGACATCCTTGCTCATGCTTGTCATAATCTCGGTGTCAAAACAATTCCACAGCAGGCGGTAGAATTGGTCTCGGGACTAGTGACGACACCCCAGGCTATCTATCATGCCTGTGCTCTAGCCTGATCAAGAAGCCTCGGAGTGATATCACTACCGAGGCTTTTTCATATCGGTAGTTTCAAAATAAACCTACGGGATATAAACGACCCGCTAAATACCAGGGAAATTCTTTTCGTCTAGGGCGCGGTGTGTTATGATAGGCTGGTATTTTAAGGGAGATTGTTGTTTTATGAACCTGCCTATTTCTTCGACGATTCAGGCAATTTCTGACTTTTTGTTTTTGCCAGCGAATCCCGAGAAGTCCGATCTGATTTTCGTTTTCGGCCACAGCTATTTACCGACCATGGACGAGGTAAAAAAGTTGTATGACCGGGGCTTCGCTAGCCGGATTATGATTGCCGGTTACAGCAAGGGGAAGATGAAGGAGAGAGAAGCCGATCGCTTTTTCCGACGCGGGGTGGAGCTCGGGATTCCCGAAAGCGCTTTTATTCTGGAACGTGAATCCACTAATACCAAGGAAAATATCCGGTTTTCTCTGCCGATCCTGGAAAAGAGCCTAGGACTTGGCCAAATAAAAAAGATCTTGTTCGTGTGCAAGACTTTTCATACTCGCCGAGTCCTCATGACCGCCCGGAATTTCCTGCCGAAGCATATCAAGTTTTGCTTTTATCCCGTGGTTGATGATCGCGATATTCGCCGCGATAACTGGTGGCGGAAGCCCGTCGCCCGTCAGCGGGTTTTGGAAGAACTAAAAAGGATCGGCGAGTATTCATTGCAGGGCGACTTGAGCCTTGATTAGTTTCATTCTCCGCCGCTAAAGAAGATGATCCAGCTTTTAGCCAAAATTTTATCTCTCGGCGTCGCCATCATGCTTGCCAGTCCGATGGTTTTTCCGCTGTCTTTTTTACTCCTCGGTAAAAAAGTTCAGCCAAAAATGCGGACTTTTTTCCTTTTTCTCGGGACGCTAGTGGTCGGGGTAGTCATGGCGGCGATCGGATTCTTTATCGGGCAGGTGGTTGAACCGGGTGCCGGGCCGACGGTAGTTTCGGCGGTCATCGATCTTTTCCTGGGAGCTTTGTTTGTCTTTTTCGCGGTTAAATCCCTGGCGTCAACGGAAAAGAAATTCAAAGAGGTTGATGAATCCCAGCCCCGTCATTTTTTACTGCGGGCTTTCGGGATCGGGGCGGGTTTGGAAGCGCTTAATTTTGACGCCTTGTTTCTGGTCATTACCGCGGCCAAGGAAGTCAGTACCGCCGATGTCTCGTCGCTGGATTCGCTCCTGCTGCTGGTTTTGATAGTTTTCTTCTTCACGGCGCCGGTCACGATCCCTCTGTTTTTGGCGCTAATTTTCCCGCGGGCGATTTCCGGGATTTTTGGACGGGTCAATGCGTTTATCATGAAATACAGCAAGTATATCTTGTTCGCCGTGTTCACGGTTTTTGCCGGATTGCTTTTATATAACGGAATAAAATTTTTCTTTTGATTTGTTAGGGATCAAGGGCGCGCCCCTTTTTTGTTTTCCTGTCTTTCTTCTAAAGAGAGAGTATAATACCGACATTACCTGCCTATGTCTAAACTGACTCGATTCGTCCAATTTTCCGCCGCGGCTCTGAAAAAACAGGATTTTCCCCGCGTCGTCAATTACGACATCACTTCGCGCTGTAATTTAGAGTGCGAGCATTGTTATTGGAAGAAAACCTATGATTCGGCGAAAGAGTTGTCCGATGAAACGTGGATAAAAATCTTTAAGGAACACCGGGCTAGGGGGGCGAACACCGCCTATCTTACCGGCGGCGAGCCGACGCTGCGGCCGCGCTTGATCGAAGCGGCGGACAAAATTTTTCCCTCGATGATGATGGTCTCCAATGGCGTCATCAGAGTTGATCAAAAAATCCGGAGGCGCATCGCCGTTAGTGTTGACGGCCCGGCCGAGATTCACAACAAAATTCGGCGGGCGGACGTATTTCAGAAAGTGATGGCCAACATCAAGAACGATAAGCGAGTGATTTTGGCGCCGACGCTGACCACGACTAATTATCATTACGTGTCTGATATAGTCGATATCGCTCGCGACAGCGGGGTGGCCGGGGTCACCTTTAGCACGTATACTTCCCATCGTGGCCAAGAAGATCCTCTGCTGCTTCAGGGAGAAAAGCTGGATTGGACGATCAATCAACTACTAACGCTTTATCGCCGAAACAAAGACCTTGTTTTGATCACGCCTTACATGCTCAAATCCTGGCGCGAGAAAAAATATCACCGGAACTGCTATTTCATCGGCAAAAATTTTATCGCTTTTGATGCCAATCTGAATATCAAAAAACCCTGCACGATTGGCGCCGGCGTTAAGTGTAATACTTGCGGCTGTGTCGTCCCAGTTTTTTCCTATGCCCTGAAGCATTTAGATATCGCTTCCTGGCTGGCGTTCGACCGCTTTTTCCCGGCGGAATTTGTGGGAACAAAATAGAGAAAAACAAAATACCCTAATTCGTTTAGGATATTTTTATTTTCGGCACTTGACAGAAGGTTTTTTTTATTATAGTATTTTCGGTCCGATAAACAATGCGAATGTTCGCCTTAAAACAGGAGGGTAGATATGGGATATTATGTCAATCCGGGCAATGAAAGCAAGGAGAGTTTTTTGAACCGAGAGGGTATACTGGCACCATCAAATTTCAAGATTTCTTGGGCAAGTGTTCCGAAGGGATTTGTACCGGTCGTTCTTATCGATAACCGGCGTTTCACAGCAGCAGTTATTGCATATTCTGAATGTGAATTGGAATCGGCTACCGATATGGATGACGAACGCCCGCGGCAAATATTCTTGATCAAGACGGAAAAACTTTTTCCCGTGACTGATTCGTATTTTGCTGAGGAAGCCAGAGAATTAGGTCTGGTATAATTCTTGATTGATGCATAAGCCGTCAGTGGACTCATTGAGAACCACGGGCTTTTTTGTTTTTAAAAAATAGGCGAACTTGGGCCTTCCGCTTTCGAAATTGTTCTTTACAAAAAAGGAATTGGCGGTTATA
>CALEFQ010000030.1 GCA_937877125.1 uncultured bacterium
TGGATTTTGTCAACATCTTTGGCCTTCTTGGGTCGCCAGTAAATATCACGGTCTACTTCTATCCCCCGGATGCTGATTTCCTTGAGCTCAGTCAAGGATACATATCCCCATTCGGCGTTTTGGGTATCGCCGTTCAGAATGGCAAACCCAAACATTATGTCTTGGCCATCATATTCGGCGATATACCAGTCGCAACCGCCCAGGAAAAAGTGAAGGTAGATGATTTTGTCTGCCGTGGGGGTTTGTTCCGTTTGGTAGAGCCTTGGTAACTGGGACAAGACTTCGCTATTCGGCGGATTCCACATGGCCGTCCTCCTTTGTCTATGGATTCAGTTGTAAGGAACTAATTGAGCATGGAAATAACTGGTGGCTGGCGCTATTCTTCCAGGTAGTAGTAAGTGAGAGCCAGGGCTACGGCGTCGAAAAGATTGGTCCTGGGGTCTTCACTCATCCAGATGGCTCTCTTGGGCGGAATACGCGAAGTTAGCTCGGGCAGCCACTCGCAAATCGCTTTCGCTCTTTCATATTTATTGTGGCATTTGAATTGCTCGAAAACTTCCTGGACCTGTTTCGGCGAGTAGGCGCTGACTTTCACCCTCTTCTCTTTGGCTAGGGTCTTAATTTTACCTAGTAACTGCTCGATTCTTTTACAGCGGTGCGACGATTCGCCTCGGATATCTTCCAAAACAATCCTGTCTGGACGATAATATTCGATCAGCTGTTTGATCCGATGCAAGCTGCGGCTGTTGATGTTGAGTCGGATATCTGTGATGCCCCAATCGACAAGCGAGTTGGGTTTCTCAAACAGGGCAAACCCGAATCCGCGATACATCGGGTCAATGGCCAAGAGCAGTTCATGACGATCCTTTTTTACTTTGGACTTCATAAATTTATTGGCACTCTTCCTTCTTGCGATTGAGCAGATTTTCCAAAAAAGCGATCCGCTGCTTGGTCAAGGGGGTTTGCGGACGCTTATTGAGGCTCTTCGCCAAAAGGAAGGCGCGATTAATGATTAACTTTTTAATGTCAATGTAAACTTTCGGAATTAACTTCGCCATTTCGATATCGTAAATGAGGCTGTAAGCCAAAAGAATTTTGAAAGATGGCTTTTGAATATTCTTTTCTGTCCGCGAAATAGACGAAGCTGACTTGATAGACAACAAAAAGGTAATATCTTTTTGAGTCAGGCCGGATTGTAACCGACAGGTTTTAAAGTACGAAAGTATTTTGTTTCCCTCCATTTGAAACATTTTAAGAATTAATTGATTCTATGTTATCGCAAAGAACTTGTTGTTCGTAGAAAGGGGATATTGCGAATCTAGCAACTTTTAGGACTTGGGGACTTCAGGGACTTATTGTATCGATTACGGATGAATTAAAATTAAACTAAAGCAAAAGCGCCCTTTGCCAGTCCAGGCAAAGAGCGCTTAACAAGCTATGGAGTATTGAAGCCTCGGAGTAATTGACCTAGCTAGTAGTAAATATGTTCTATTTCTCCTATCAATGTCCTAACGTCCCCAAGTCCTAATTTCAGATTCCGAATTTATCATATAAATGTCTGAGCTTTTCTTTTTGATTCTCCGACAGGATATACAGGCCATTCCTTTTCCTTGTTTTAAGCCGCAGTTTTTTTCTGATGATTGAACCAATGTAGCGGTGAGTGATTCTCCTGTCATAATCGTTTCCGAACTGTTGGTTGAATAGACTTAAGATATCGGAAACCGAAATACATCCTTCCGCCTTTTTTTCAAGCTCTCTGATTATAGAAAGCACCCTGACTTCTATCCGTTGCCCGGCGTCTACCTTATCCTGGACATATTGGGCCTTGGCAAAAGAAAGGATTTTCTTTTCGTCCTCCTCGTTTGTGACGAAAGTCAGCAATGGCGAGTAAATCTGGTTGAGACGCCAATCGATGGCCAGGTTGACGTAATCTTCCGGGTTGCCCGTTTTGGAGAAATTCTCCAACCGCCAGAGCAACAGCTTGTTACGTAGCTCCAAGGCCTCTTCTTCAAACGACTCGGGCAGCGTGATCGGGATGCTCTGCCTGACCTTTCGGAGTCCCACGTCTTCGCAGATGAACCGGCTCTCCAGTGCCTTGTCTTCGTAGTCGTTCCGGGAGCTGATGATCTTGGGGCCAAATACCTCATAGGCTACCGGGGAGAACTCCCGTTGGTTGATCTTCTGGCAGCGGAGCACCGGGAACCCCTTGGCGTTCCCGTTATTGAGAATTTTCGCGATTTCAGCCTTTTCGTCGCTGAAGCGGAAATCGCCTTCATCCAGGACCAGTGTTCCGCCGACTTGGTTGAGGATGTGAAAGATTGGGGCCACGGTGGGGGCCCCGGAAGCGAAGATCGGCTTGTAGCAGAGGCTACCGACGGTTTTCAAAAACCTGGTCTTCCCTGAGC
>CALEFQ010000031.1 GCA_937877125.1 uncultured bacterium
ATGAGCAGTCTACTTGGTAGTAATCGCCGTTGACCTGGATGCTCATCCGATCGACAAAAACCCAATGGTAGAAATTCGGAGCCGTATCGTTTGGAATCCAATTGCCCGGCGGATCGTCGCCGACCTGATAGTCCACGCTGGACATGTCGCCGGTGTGGCCGATCGTGCCATCCAGCAAGTAGACATTGCAGAGATAATTGGAACTAAGGCGGCAGACGGTCAGGTCGTAGGGCAGCGGCGTCGGGGTGCCGGTATAGACAGTGATGTCGTAACTGCCGGCGGCGTCAATGTGCTTGAGCGCGGGATCGTAAGTGAAATCAGTGTTCCAAGTGAAAGCGCCGATGCCCGGCGAGCCGCTTCCGGTATAAATAGCGCCGGTGACGACGAGATTGATTCGGTCGGCGTAGCTGGTCGACACCGCTTCGGTGATACGCCCGCCGTTTTCAGCCGGGCCTTTGTAAGAGTCGGTATACGGCCCGATGTATAAACTACTGCCCCAGCCGTTGGCATCACAACCGGGATGGGGTCGAAAATCGACGACGTGCGTCGTCAAATTTTCGATAACGGACAGGAAATGATGCGCGTTGTAGTGGTACTGGTGTTCGTAGTTTCCGTCATGAGTTTCGTACTTGATCCAGTAGCCGCTGGGCAGGGGAGTCGGCGTGGGCGTGGCCCAACTGACGGTTGCCGAGACCAAAAGACAAACGATCGTACTTATTAACTTTTTCACCTTTATTCCCTCCTTTTGGAAAGGTGTTAATCAAAGATCAGTTCGCGCTATTTTAGGGGATAATCATGCTGGTGTCAATCAGGGCCGATTACTCATTTGACATTGGGCGGCCGCGCGTTAAAATATCTAGAAGCTTGTTTGCCGAAAGGAGGGGATAATGAAAAGGATATTGGTTATTTCCGGACCATCCGGTTCGGGCAAATCAACCTTGCTGGAACGATTTTTACTGACCGAGATCGGGCAAAAGTACTTTGTTCGGATTCCGTCCGTCACCACGCGTCCGCCGCGGACTACGGGAGATGTCGATGATCTGAAGCGAGACCGGCGCAACTACCGTTTTGTCACTCGCCGGCAGTTCAAAAAACTGATCGCGCGGGGTGTTTTCGCGGAATGGGCGGAAATCCACGGCCATCTCTACGGAAAACTTCACGAACACATCACCGTCATCTTGGACAAACGTTTGGCGGCGATGGAACTGGATGTGCAGGGGCTGAAAAATTTGCGTCCTCAATTTCCCGGCCAGATTTTGGCAGTCTTCATGGAAGCTTCCGTGGAGGAACTGGTGGAACGTTTGAATAAGCGCGGCAATACCGATGATATCGAGCGCCGGAAGACCACCGCCCTGTTCGAACTTCAAAACGCCGCTGATTACGATTATCGCATCCAGAGCGTGACCCAGCAGAAATCGCTGGAAATTCTGACGGAAATCGTCAACCGGGAAATGCTGGACCATGCCTAGACGATCGATCGCCTTGAAAAAAGAAGCCCCGCGCTGTTGCCCGGGGCTTTATCATATAATTGACCAAAAGTTTTATCGCTGATAAGATACCGAGTAATTTTCGTTTCAACCGATGATAAGGAGGTTGACGTTATGGCCAGGAAAGTTGATATTCTGATAGCAGTGTTGGCGTTGATCTGTGTTTTCGCAGGTTTTTGGGAAGAAACCGGTTTGCTGATTTTGATCGCGGGGTTGGTGTGTTACCTGTTTTTGTACGAGCGACCGTGCGAGGCGATTGCCAGATTTATCAAAAACCGAAAAGGCAAAAAGGAATCCCGGCTGACCTGGTAGATCGCGCGACCTTGCAAATGAGCCCCCGTCCGGAGGCTCATTTTTTTTCTGGGATTAACGCCAGAATATCTGAGTATATTGACTGCCATCCCAAAATGTGCTAGCGTTCGCGATAAAGCGGCCTTTGACAAACAATTTTCCCGTAAAGGAGGGCAGGGAAATGTATAGCAGAATAGTGTTTTTAATGGTACTGGTGTTTTGGGGAGCGACCGGGCGGGCGGAAATCTTGGCCACGCCGTCGCCGACGCCTGATCCCGGACAGAGTTGCTGGATCAGGGAGGCAGAGTATTTCGATTTTCATAGCAGCGGATCGATGACCGGTCGACTTGGAGCTTCAAACGGTTGGACCTGGCGTTTTGATCCGACTAACGGTGAATGGCAATCAACTATAGAAGCATTCCCGTTGACCGGCGAGTATTCGATATTTATCAGCTATGCCAACGACAATCTGCCGTACAATTTTGAGACGGTAACCATCAAGTTCGATGGGGTGACTATCGGAAGCTTTGTGTCGTTGCATACTCGTCCGCCGGGAGGCGGGTCAGGATCTGGCTGGTTCAACTGGTTCTGGTCGGACGAATTTCCGCTGGGAACAGTTTCCGCCGGCGATCACGAGATCAGATTGGAATTAACCGGAGGTGACGGCTGGGGATTCGAATTCGACGTAATTCTTATTTGCGGACCGTGGTTTCCGACGGTAACTCCGACTCCTTCGAATACCCCGACAATTACTCCGACCTTCACGCCAACCCGGACCCCGACGAATACTCCGACAATCACCCCGACTCGGACCAACACGCCGACTCGGACGCCAACTCGCACGCCGACATCGACTCCGACAATCACCCCGACCTTGACCAACACGCCGACTCGCACTCCGACCAGAACCCCGACTTATACGGCGACAGTCACTCCCACCAGGACACCCAGCAATACGCCGACATTTACACCTACTCGCACGCCAACCCGGACCCCGACTTATACCCCGACAGTCACTCCCACCCGGACCAACACGCCGACCCGCACGCCGACATCGACTCCGACAATCACCCCGACGATTACTCCGACGCGTACGCCTACTTTAATTCCGACGGTCACCCCAACTCGCACCCCAACTGATATTCCTACCATTACGCCGACGCCGAAGCCGACGGGCCTGGGAGTAACCTTGGAGATGCCGGACTCGATTTTCTATCCCGGCTCCGATTTTTATCTCACCGGATCGGTATATTGCTGGGAAGGATGCGATCGGTCGGTCAAATACTTCGTCATTTTAGATGTCGGCGGGGGGCAGTATTTCTTCGCGCCGAGCTGGCGGAGATCGCTTGATTACCGTTCGCTCGAATTGTCGATTGGTAGCACGGAGTATATCTTGATTCCGGCATTCATTTGGCCGTCCGGAGTGGGATCAGCTTCTGGTCTGATTTTCTGGGCTGCCCTGACGGATGAGTCAATCTCGGAAATTCTCGGTTCTTATTGTTATCGCGAATTCGCTTATCGCGATTAAGGTGAAGTTTAAGGGCGTATCGACAGATCCGCCCTTTTTTCTTTGTAATACCTTGACTTTTTTACAAGAGATAGTATTTTGAAGCGATTGGCCAGGAGGATAAAACTAAAGGAGGTACCCGATGAAATGGATAGAAGAGTTTTGGAGAGACCAGGCGGCGGTAGGTGATGCCCAGGGAAACTTCTGGGTCGGGACGAGGTGCAGTCGTTCTGATGACGGGGCGGATTATCTCGCGCTGTCTAAGTCGGTGTTGTGCGAGCTGACCCAGGCCGCCTTAGCATGTCCGTCCGGTGCGGCCGGCTGGGATATGCAAGCGCAACGGATTCGTTTGCTCGAGAAAAATTACCCTCTGGGGTCGAAGGGCAGGATTTTGCCGCAAGGGACGGTTCTGGGCGATATCGACGGGAGCGTCTTGCTGTGTTTACGTCCGGCGTCAATCCAACTGACGGTTGAATTGCAAGGAACGGCCACTTCCGCTCGCGGCGGTTTTGTCCGAAGTTTTTCCTGCTTGGAATTAGTTTTGCGGGAAATTTCGCCTGAGGATTGTAGTTGGCGGCATCTTTGCATTCAGCAACGGAAACCATGGACAACAGAAGAAGCTGGCGTGATCACCCAGCGAGCTTTCATTTCCCGTCGGCAAGCGCGGTGGTTGCTCAAGGCGCCAAAGCGTCGCCGGAAGTTCCGGGATGAGTTGTTCACCCTGTTCGGTATTGAGAAAACAAGCCCTAATATCCGCGATCTAGACTTGCCCTTTGGGCAAATAGAAGACGGTTTGGAATTAGCCTTGTTCAATTTTGCCGAGCAGGCAGGCGATATTGATTGAGATACCAAACCCCGCCCCGTCATGAGCCAGATCATGACCGGCGGGGTTTTCCATTGACAAAGCCTCTGTTTTATCAGATAATGCTTGGTCTGATGACCCCAACCACAGGAGGTAAAAAGTGAAAATATTGGAGTCGATCAAGGAAGTGGTAATCAAGTTTTTGTCGAAGGCTTTGATGAAGCACGAGCTTCCGATCAGGGAAAAAGGAGAGGCGGCCGCAGTTCTGTGTCGGATCGGCGAGAGGCAAATCGCCATTATCCGCTCAGAAGCGGATTTGGCGGCGCAGATCCTGGCGTTGCAGGAAAAAGTCGGGGAAGAATTCCGCCCGGTTCGAGATCAGATCGAGATCGACATGACTCGCCTGCGCGATTTCGGCAAGGAGAGCGGTTTGCTGGAAGGAGATTCCCAAACTTTGGATTTGAGCACCGGCCGGATCAGTTTCTACTACGGGCCGCAGCGGGCCAGCGTCAAAGATGAAACGGAAGTGGTGGCGATGCTGAAAGCTCTGCCGGAAGATCATCCGCTGCGCCAGCTCCTGGAATTTCCGCCCCCGCCCGAGCCGAAGCTTAACAAGGGAAAGCTGGTCGCTCAGCGGGAAATAATTCCGGATCTCGAGGCCGTGATCGGACCGGGAAAAATCAGCTTCAAGAAAACCCTTTTCTTCGCCGCCTTTCCGACGGCCCAGCCGGAATTAAAAGAAAGCTTGAAAATTTCCGGCAAAGTCAAGGATGTCCCGGTGCCTTGATGAATCTGGCCCCGCCCAAGTTACGAGTAATCGTGACAAGGCGGGGCGTTTTTTTTATGAAAATCCAAAAGATTATTCTCTCGCTTATTGACTAAGGTAGTTAAAAATGCTATCTTCAAATGTTTCATTTGCGGTGAAAATTTTCCAAGGAGGTCTCTATGAAAAGCAAATGGATAGAAGAATTTTGGCGATCACTGGCAGCGGTTTCGGATGATCTGGGGCATGCTTGGGTAGCTTGTCCCTGGGACCGAAATGCGGTCACTGAGACAAGGGCGGCTGTTTCTGACTGGCTGGGAATTTTGTCCGGCGATCTGGTTGTCCCGACGGATGGTTGCCTGGCTCGGTCAAAATGCTGGGTTCAGGAAAAAGCTCCGGGGTATCTCCTGCGGCGTCATCCGGAAGGCCGAATCGAGATCATGACGGAGCTCACGGCGATTGTTTCAGTCGCCATGGAATCGGGAGTGGTGCAGCTGCTCGCGGAATTTCGGCGGCGGACCGGCGGTGAAGGCGCCGGCAGCTTTATCTCGCGGGCCGAGTTTTTCTCTTTCCACCTGACTCGCTCCAGGTATAGTGAGGCGGGAAAAACATGGGAAAGCCTGCGGCTGGAACAAATCTTTCCGTGGCAAACTGATCGCGAATGCCATCTGTTGATTTCTCGTCCGCAAGCGCGGAGTATTTTCGAGAAATTATATCGAGAAGGCCAGCCCTTGCGGGATCAGCTTTTCAGCCGGCTCGGTTACGAAGAAGTGAGCGACACCCCGGAGGACAATACCAAACCGTTCGCTCAACTCGGCAATGATGTACTGCAAAATTTGAAGACTTTTTCCGAGTCGGAGCCGGATCCGGATTAAGCCGAACCGGCAGTTTTCCCGCGTCAGTCATGGATAAAATCATGACCGGCGCGGGATTTTTATTTTGATAGAATAAAATTTCGTCGCTGAAATTATAGTCTTCTAAAAAGACCGGGACCGCGGAAAATATTTCCGTATTGACAATTTCGATTTTGCAATATAGAATATCGCGATCGCTACTAGGAAAAGCGGAAAGGAGGTTTTATGAAAGAGGCGGATTTGGTTCTGCAGATAATGGAGGAGGTGCCCGTCAAAATGCGGCTCTTCCGGCGCCGCAAAAGAGACCTGTTTGTCCTGATGATTGTTTGCTCAATTTACTGTCTGGCGGGAGTGCCCAGCTTGACTGAAGCAGGTATGATCCAACTGGCTTTTTTATCTCTGGCGCTGGTAATCGGATCGGGAATTATCATTCCCTTCGGTCACGTGTTCTATGCGTCCCTGCTGTATAATGAGATGCGGGATCTACAGGAAGCAATCAGCTTGTCGCCGGAGCCCAAAGCCAATCAGAAGTTTTTGGATGATACCGTCAGGGCCGAGCGGGTGGGGAAGATTGGTCCGGGGGATTTCTGTTCTTACGGCGTGGCTTATTGTTTCTTGTGGAGCGGAATGCTCTGGGAGAATGGTGATTCACTCTGGATCATGATAGTCGCCATGGTTATCTGCATTTTCAGCTGGTTCTTGTTGCTTCACGACTGGTCTGGAAATCATTTCCGGCCGATCGTCGTAGGTGAAAAATGAACTGGCGGTTGATGCGGGCAGGACTGGCGGCCGGCGGATTGGTGGCCATTGCCTTGGTCGCTGACAACCTCGCGTCATTCTTGGGCCTGTTGCTCGTTTTGTTTCTCCTGATGGCGGTGTTCACTAGAATTTCTTAGCCAGAGGGGGATCGGATCAATTCCGAGTCGGCTTAGCCGCTGCGGAAATGACCCAATTCAGTCTAGAGGGCAAGGAGCTCCGTTGGGGCTTCTTTTTTTTATACAAAAGATGACGATCCGAGGAGGGATAATTCATTGCTGTTTCGGCCTTGTTGTTTTATTATATTTTTGTTACCAAAATAACTAAAAGGTAAATCAGCCAAAGAAAGTCCGCCTCTGCCTCGTTGCTGTAGCGGCTATAGCGTTGATCATTTAGTGAGTTGAAATTCTATCAGCAATATTCAGTATATATGCGTAATCATCACAAGCAATTTCCGGTGATTCTGGTTGATCAGCAAGATAAAGCGATGGGCCGAATGGAAAAAATGCGCGCGCACCGCGAGGCCAAATTGCACCGCGCCTTTTCGGTTATGATTTTCAATCGGCAAAAAGAAATGCTCCTCCAGCGGCGTGCCCGGAAGAAATACCACAGCGGCGGAAAATGGACCAACGCCTGCTGCAGCCACCCGCGGCCGGGAGAGCGGACGGTCGCGGCGGCGCATCGCCGACTGAAAGAAGAAATGGGCTTTGATTGCGCGTTGCGTGAAAAAGCAGCGTTTATTTACCGGGCGCGATTTAGCAACGGTCTGTGCGAACACGAATACGATCATATTTTCACCGGGCGGTACGACGGAGCGATCAAGCCAGATCCGGCCGAAGTCGAGGATTATCGTTGGATGAAAATTTCCGATCTGCGGCGCGATATAAAAAATCATCCTCGAAAATATACTCCGTGGTTTCGAATTATCATGGCCCGATACCAGCCACGCTGGAAATAATTTAGCGACGGCGAGGAAAGGGCGACGCTTGCCCTTTTTTCATTGGCGGGATAAAATGTTCCGTTGCCTTATCAAACAAGAAGGAGGGTAAAAAAAATGGGGCGAATCAAGCAAGCCGCCGATATTTGGCTGAGCTTCAGCTACAGCAAGCTGAAGTCCTTGTTCAACTGCCCGTTTCAGTTCCAGTGCCAGTATGTGTTAAAAAAGCCGCGGCCGAAACCAATTATTCTGGCGGTGGGATCGGCTCTGCACTATTTGGCGCACCTGAACAACAAGCGTCTGTACCAAAGCGCTGAATCTTTCGGCAAGGCCTGGCTCGGTTTCTGGGCCGGCGTGGTTTCCGGCAAACACGGGCCGGATTCTTTCCGGGCCCCACCGGAGCCGATCGGCTGGAAATCGGCGAACGAAGCCGGGTACTGGTTCCAACAGGGGCGGAAAATTCTGGAGGAATACTATCGGCGCCACCAGGATTGGCGCGCCTCGCTCGATCAATCGATCACTATCGCCCTCAAATCGGAATACCGGCTGACCGGCGTTTCCTGGGAAGGCTTCCGGTTGAACGGCATCATCGATCGGCTGGACGAGTATCCCGACGGGGTGGATATCGTGGATCTGAAAATGGGCAAGGATGACCTAGCGGTCGTGTCCAGTTCTTTCCAGCCGCTTTTCTACCAAATCGGGTACGAACGGCGGTGCCGGAATAAATTTTGTTCCGGCAAACCACTACGGGGTTTCGTGATCGAAAATCTGATCACGGGCGAAATCCAGAGAATCCCGACTAGCGGAGCGGATCGGTTGGCGGAGTTTACCCGGTATCTGCGCGAAGCCTCCGATTATATCCGCGCCATTCTGACCCAGGATCAGACGCTGGTCCGCCGGCTGATTCACCTGCATCCGCAAGATGTCGAAAATTTCCGATTTTTTCCGCGCCTGCCGCGCAATCTCCACTGTAAAAATTGCGCCTATACTGCCGATTGCCTGGCCTGGGAGAGCGATCACGGTCCGCCGCCGCGGATCTTATGGATTGATCGCTTCATCGCCGCCAGCGAACAGCCCCAACCGCACCAGCCGGATCTGCCGTTTGGGCCATGACGTGAAATTTGAAGCCGAGGGACGTAAAAGATTACGTCCCTTATTTTTTGAAATAGATACATTTTCCTGGCTATTTGCGGTATAATACCGTCATGACCAGAAATAAATTATTCGAACCGTCATCCCGCGAGGCTTTTAAGTTATCCCGCACCGGCATCGATCTCTTCGTAAATTGCCCGCGCTGTTTTTATTTGGAAAAACGGCTGGGGATCAAACGCCCGCCGGGCTTTCCCTTCACGCTCAATTCGGCGGTCGACACTCTGCTCAAAAAAGAATTTGATATCCACCGCGCGGCGCATACCAAGCATCCGTTGATGGAAAAATACGGGATCGACGCCGTCCCGGTCGATCACCGGGAACTGCCGCAATGGCGCCATAATTTTACCGGCATCAGGTTTTTGCATCAGTCGACCAATCTGCTGATTTACGGCGCGATTGACGATCTGTGGCAAAATCCGGCCGGGGAATATATCGTGGTAGATTATAAATCAACGTCCAAAGGGGAGCCGATTACCAAGCTGGATAAGGAATGGCACGAAGGCTACAAGCGCCAGATGGAAGTTTATCAGTGGCTGCTCAGGCGCAACGGTCACCTGGTTTCCAGCACCGGCTATTTTGTTTATTGCAACGGCCAGACGGATCGGAAGGCGTTTGATGGCAAACTGGAATTCGACGTGACGATTATTCCCTATACCGGGAAAGATGACTGGATCGAGCCGACAGTGGAAAAAATTCACGATTGCCTGACGGGCGAGACCATTCCGCCGGCGGCGCCGGATTGTGATTATTGCGCGTATGTCGGCGCGGCGGGGAAAATATAAATGCGGGTGGGGCGCCCTGCACAAATCGCCAGTACGGCGATTATCGTAGGGGCGTAATGCATTACGCCCCTACGGTTCACGGGCATTACGTCCGTATAATACATGGACAAATTGCGAAAAATCGGATAACATAATTCAAACAGGGAGGGATTTTTTATTAATCAGGAGGGTGTATGTATCATTATGAACATCACCGGCGATCAATCCGATTGCCGGGTTATGATTATGGTGCCACCGGCGAATATTTTGTGACGATTTGTACCGCCGGAAAACGGCCATTATTTGGCCGGGTGGCCAAACATCGTGTCCAATTGAATGAATTGGGAAATGTGGTGAAAAATGAAATCAAAAATACCGGGCGGTTACGACGCGGCATTTCAATACCGGAATATGTTATTATGCCCGATCATATACATTTAATAATTCGATTTGATTTCGGTCGGGGTGGCCCTGCCGAATCGGCTGGCCGCCCACAAATAAATCGCCAGGACGGCGATAATTGTAGGGGCGTAATGCCCACCTACGCCGAGGCTACGGTGGGCAGGCATTACGCCCCTACGTACCGCGGGTTTCAATCACCGTCGAAAAATTTGGGTGCGGTGGTCCGGGGTTTAAAATCGGCCGTCACCAAACGCATAAAAATATTGAAAAACGATTGGGCGTTTACCGTTTGGCAACGTAATTATTTTGAACACATTATTCGATCCGATGACGAATTACAAAAAATATCACATTATATCCGGTATAATCCGATTGTCGCCCCTGAATCCTAAAATAATCCGCTCCCACCGGCGCTCGCTGGCGCTGACGATCGCGCCTGACGCCACACTGACGATTCGCGCGCCGTGGTGGATTTCACTGGGCGCGATCAAGCGATTTACCCGGCGGCACCGTGATTGGATCGAAAAACGTTTGACGGTTTTGAAATCGCGGCCGCTCGCCCCCGTTCATCGCTATGTCGCCGGCGAGGCTTTTTGGTATTTGGGAGAGAAATATAAACTAAATTTTGCCGCCATCGGGGGGACAGTCAAACTTAATCAATCGGCGAAAAAATTGATTTTACCGGCGGGCGGACCGCGCTTGTCGAAGAAAAAAATTATCGCCTGGTACAAAAAAGAAGCCCGGAGAATCATCGGCGCCCGGCTCGATCATTTAGCCGCGATTAGCGGATATCATTACCGCTCCTGGCGGCTGACGAGTGCCGGGACGCGCTGGGGATCGTGTAGCAGTTCCGGTAATCTCAATTTCACCTGGCGGCTGATTATGTTGCCGCCGGCGCTGATTGATTATGTGATCAATCACGAATTGGCCCATTTGCGCCACCCCAATCATTCCCGCGCCTTTTGGCAAGAAGTCGCGCGGCGGGATCCTGATTATTTGGCGCGCCGGACTTGGTTGAAAAAAATAGCGGCGCCTTTTATCTATAAAGCGCCGGAGCTGATTTTTCCGGCGAGATATGATACACTAATAGTAGTAAATAATACTAACTAATAAAAAATTTATGAAAGAACCTAAACCTGTCATCCAGGCCGATGCCGCGGGTTTTCGGAAACTGCGGATTTTCAACGCGGTTATGGCTATTTTGCACGCTGTCCAAGGCGGCCTGATGCTCTATTTGAGTAACGATTTTTCCCTGCCGATCACCACCTCCTTTCTGAAATTCAATCCGACGTTGCAGAAAATCTGGCCGAATATCGAAACGGTTTTCGAGATCCCGTTTGGTCCTCTCGTGGCCTCGTTCCTGTTCATCTCGGCTTTCGCTCACTTGATGGTGGCCCTGCCGGGCATTAATCGCTGGTACGTCAAAAATATTTCTAATGGCATCAACCCGGCGCGCTGGATCGAATATTCCTTCAGCTCTTCGATTATGATCGTGGCCATTGCTATGCTGGCCGGTATTTATGATTTCGCCACCTTGATCCTGATGTTCTCGCTCAACGCCATGATGATCCTGTTCGGCTGGCTCATGGAAAAAATGAATCGCCAACCGGAAAAGTCGGTCGACTGGATGCCGTACTGGTTCGGCTGTATCGCCGGGATTATTCCCTGGATTATCTTGGCGGTTTATTTGATCGGTACCGGCAGCCAAGAAGGTTCCAAAATTCCTGATTTCGTCTATTGGATCTTCGTCACCATTTTCATCTCGTTTGCCATTTTCGCCTTCAATATTGTTCTGCAATACAAGAAAGTGGGGAAGTGGCGCAGTTACGTCTACGGCGAATACGTCTACATCATTCTGAGCTTGGTGGCCAAGTCATTGCTGGCCTGGCAGGTATTCGGTGGGACTTTGCGCTAAATAAAGTATTCAGAGTTTTCGTTGAAACATATAAAAAATGACCGGCGCGCCAGTTGGCGGGTCGGTCTTTGGTCAATGTCAGCTCGTGACTTCGATTTCCGGGCTGGCACCGGTCGTCTCCGGGCCGGGGTCGTCGTTCTTTCTCATGGCTTCCGGGATGAAAGGCAGAATTTGCTCCGGCGTCGGTTCGGCTTTGAAAAAAATTCGATGCGGCACACGTTTTTTTCCGGGCAGGAGTTCGAAAAAGAGTGCTTCATAAAGAGGTGTGCCGATTGGAAATTTTTGGTTCAGGTTGCCGTACACACAATCGCCGACCAAGGAAATGGTTTTCGTCTTTCCTTTTTCGTCTCTGGCCAAAATTCCGATTGTGTATCCACCGGGGAGATTGTGAGCAACATTGGGTCCGGCCATTATTTTGCCGTGATATATAACCCAGTAGGGCACGCCGGCGATCACTTTCATGGGCGGTGGCTGGGGTGGGGTTTTACAAATCAAATTTTCCAATCCCAGGATCATTTTTTTTATCAACTTTCTGAAAAACGACATAATTTTCCTCCTTTCGAATTTCAGATCCGAGTAGGCTAGCATTACTAAGTCCTTTTGTAAAGCCCGGCGGTTTCTGTTAGGATAAAAATAATATGGCTCAAAATCAGCTAAAAATCGCCTCGGTTCTGATTATCATCATCGCTGTCGCTCTTGGACTCTATTTTTTGGCGTGCCCGGAGAAAACAAGGAATGGTGATGGCGTGGTCGACCAGGGCGACCTTCCGTTCGTTCCTACACCCGTCATGGTGGAAACACCAGTGCCCACACCCACGCCGGATCCGGAACCGATTCCCGAATCGCATTTGCTAGATGTTCCTTTTACCTCCCAAGCCCCTTTCGGCAATTGGGGGATGCCGTACCAAGAAGCCTGTGAAGAGACGGCGGCTTTGGTGGTGCACTATTATTATGAAGGCAAAAAATTCACGCCGGATTTGGCCAATCGGGAAATTCTAGCGATCGTTGATTTTGAAAACGAGCATCTCGGTTTCTATAAAGATACGACGGCCGAGGAAACGGCCGATTGGATCAAAGCCTACTGGGGCTATGACCGCGTGGAAGTGATTACCGATCCGACTGTTGAAGAGATAAAAAGAAACGTGGCCGAGGGTCGGCCGGTGATCGTGCCCACGGCCGGGAGAGAGCTCGGCAATCCCAATTTCACTCCGCCCGGACCGGTGTACCATTTTATCGTCATCCGCGGTTACACCCCGACCTCTTTTATCACCAACGATGTCGGCACTCGGCTGGGGGAGAAATACACTTACAAGATTGAAACCGTGATGGACGCTATGCATGATTGGAATGACGGAAAAGTTGAGCGCGGCGCCAAAAAGATTATTGTCATTTGGCCTGATAATTAAGGTTTGACCGGATAAAGAGTGGTGGTAGAATTGAAGGAGCTGGGGGTAAGCTTGAAGATAAAAATTCAAAATTGAAAAGAGGTTTAAAGTCAAAAAATAAAACCGGGACAAATTTTACTAAACAATAATTTTATGAAAAAGCCCATCACCCTCGTTCTTTTACTGGTTTTTTCTCTGCTTCTTTTCCCGTCCTGCACTCAGACGACGGTCGACCAAGTGGTCAATGAGGTAGAAAAAGAAGTGGCTCAAGAGACCGCTCCGGATTCTACTGGTCAACAGTCCGCGGCACCAGTGCCGACGCCTTCGACCGCTTCCACTGTGCCCCCGCCGCCCGGCGATACCGGGACGACGACTACCGGCACGACCCAGCAAGCATTTGAGACGAACGGCGATCTGATCAGCGGCTGGTACTGGGTGCGCGACAAAGCGTTGAAGCAATACGCGCAATGGCGCCTGGTCAATGTTCCTGACGGCAACGGTGATCTGGACGTGCAGATGGAAGTGCTGGCGACCAATACCTTTAGCGGCGGCCGGGGTTATGACGCTAAATTCAAGGTTTTTTACGACAACACGCCGATTGCCTCGGATTCTCCCAGTGTGACCGTGACCCTCAAAAATGTTTCGCCCGCTTCCGATCCGGTCGGTTATACCTGCCGCGGTTCCGTGTCTATACCGCGTTCGGCCCTGGGTGTCGGCACGACACTCTATTTGAAAGCCATGCGATCCAGCGCGACGGACAATCACGTTGCTTTTAATAAGGAGAGCATCAAAAATTTCACTCTCGGTTCCGGCACTAGTGGCGGACAGCTGAATGATGAATCAGGCCACAACACCGGCGATACCACCGGTGGCGACGCCACGGGCGGAGAAACGACCGGCGGCGACAATCAGGGCGGGGGACAGCTGATCGAGCCGGAGCTAGATAGCGACAATGATTTTGTGACGGACAAAAACGAGCAGCTTTTCCAGACCGATCCCAATAATCCCGATACCGACGGCGACGGGCTGATCGACGGCAAAGATCTGTCGCCGCTGATCAAGCCGAATACCCCAGGTTTTGAGAGCAACCAAAAAGTCGGCATGGTGCGCATTGAACAGCCGATCAAGGCTTACGGGCTGGATGGCTGGGTGGAGACTTATTACAAGCACTACGGCTTCTTCTCGTCCTGGATGGAGTATCTCGATACTTATTATGATGAAGGCACCAAGCGCAGTATTATGGATGAGGCGCATTATAAGGAGGCGGTCAATAAGGTTTTTGAGACGGATGATTTTGTCGCCTACCGGATGGAAAACGTGACTCCCGCGCAAGTGGCCGTCGAAGATTCCGAGTGGACGGCTGATCAGGCGCCGGAAAATTCCTATACTTTTGCGGCGGGATTTTTCCATCCGAATGAGTACCGTTTTTATTACGATTACCTGACTGATTACCAGCGTGCTTATCTAAAAAATAATGCCGAAATAAAGTATCCCGCGGACGATAATTACTTCCAATATCTGACTTATCCGATCAAGATGAAAACCGGCCTGGAACAGACGATTTCCGTCCAGTTTGATTCGCCGGCGGCGTTTGCCGGCATGAATTACCAGGACGACCAGCATTACAAATTGCCGGGATTCATATATTCTCTGTATAAATCAGGTGATTTCAACGACGATACCAATCTAGCCAGCTATGAAAATTTGGCGGTCGCCACCCTGGAAGACCAATCCAATTTTGTGGCGACTTTCCGGATTCCCAAAGAAAAAGCCACGGCGTCCTCGGGCCAAATAAAAATCACCCCGGTCTGGGTGGAAAAAAACGGAAACTCGACGGTTTATAATCCTTTGCACCTGGCTTGGGATTTGCGGGGGCTGACGCGCGATATCGTTTATCAGCGCAGTTCCAACGGCAACAGTAAAGTGGTTTCCGAAGAATTTCATGATTTCGCCGACCTCAATAACAGCGTTCGCGAACCGGCGTTTTTCAGCGGGCAAAGCGGCGCCAATGTGCAGAAGCGCTCCGAGTGGCAGGGCGTGGTCAAGCACGATCCGCAAGCCGGCGCGAATGAAAAATACGAAGTGATGGACATGACCGAAACGATTACCACTTACGCGCAGGCCGGCGGCGGGATGATCCAGAGTCTGGCCTCGCTGACGGAAAACATGGTCACGGCGGTCAACAAAGTAGACGACATTTCTTCCCTGCCGGCTAACCACTGGGCACGCTCGCCAAAATACGGCGGCGCCATGGCCGGGGTAGCGGCGATCAACGGGGTCGCCTCCATGGTGGCTAGCGGACAGTCTGCTTGGGTAGCTTACAAGGAAGGAGAAGCGGTTAATACAATTTATTATGCGGCGCAGACCGGTTTGACGGCGGCGCAAACGACGCAGGCCTTGGTTCAAATCAGCGAGAACACTCTGGGCATGGCGGGCAAAGCCGGCAAGCTGGCGAAAATCACTTCCAAAAAAGCGTCCGTCGGCCTGGCGGCGGCGATCGGAGTAGTCGAGATTTCCTATGACGTTTACAATTTAGCTAATACCGATGATCCGATCTTGGAAACGGCTTACTCGGAAAAGATTGCGGGTGACACCATAAATACCGGCATTTCAATCGCAGCGGTATTTTCGTCCCATACCCTGGCCTTTCAGCTGACCTGGACCATTGAAGCCGAACTCTATGGCGCTATCTTCGGTGAGGATTTCGCTTATCGCGTCGCTTCGTCACCGGGCAGTGCCGTGGTTTTCCTGGTGGAATATTTCATCACCGGCACTATTCCGTCCCAGATGGCGACCGATGCCTATACTGATATCCGGGAAGAATTGATCACGCAAATCGATTCCTTGAATGAGGTGCCGCTGCCGTACATGTCTATTTTTATCGATCCTGATCTCTGAGTGGACTGCTTATAGTTCGGCTAAGAGATTATGCGCCAAGCTTATTTTGATCAATATCATGGATGATCTGATTGTTAAAAAATCAAAAATTCACGGTCAGGGAGTCTTTGCCAACCGCGATTTTCGGAAGGGGGAGAAAGTTTTGGCGTGGGATTTGAGTCACAAAATCTTGAAAAAAAAGGTTGAAAAACTCTCTCCTGAAGCCAAAAGAGGCACTTTCTTTTGGCGGGGCCGGTATTATGTCGCCACTGGCTTTGGTAAGTATTTGAATCATTCTTGCGACGCCAATACCTATGCGAAAAAGGCTTGTGATTTTGCCAAAAAAAATATCAAAAAAGGCGAAGAAATTACGATTGATATGTCTCAAGAGACGGTCGTCGGCCCCAGAACCAAGTGCCACTGCGGAAGTCGCAATTGCCGCGGTTGGGTGGAATTAAAAGACGTTTGATGGCCGCTCGGCGATTGACCGATTAGGACTGATGCCTTATACTGATTACCGGTGCCAATGATGACATTTTTTTATTATGCTTGAAGAATTCGTCAATTGGGCTTTACAGCTGACCGCCAATCTTGGTTACTGGGGCGTGATGATTTTGATGATGGTGGAAAGCTCTTTTATTCCTTTCCCTTCGGAAATCGTCGTCCCGCCGGCCGCTTATCTGGCCAGCCTGGGGCAGATGAACGTGTTTTTAGTGGTCGCCGCCGGGGTTGCCGGCAGCGTGCTGGGAGCGGTTATTAATTATGTTTTGGCGGCGTCGCTGGGCCGATTGGTGATTTACAAAATTTCTAAACACCGCTGGGCAAAGTTCATTTTCTTGAGTCCGGACAAGGTAGAGCGAGCCGAAAAATATTTTCTGAAAAACTCCAATTCGGCCACTTTTTGGGGTCGGCTGATTCCGGTTTTCCGCCAGCTGGTTTCCATCCCGGCGGGGTTTTGCAAGATGCCGTTTGGCCGTTTTGTTTTGCTGACCGCCGGCGGTTCGGCCATTTGGGTTTCGATTTTGGCGGCGCTGGGATATTTTATCGGCGCCAATCAGGAGATTTTGAAACGCTATTACGAGGAAATATCTTGGGCTATTCTAATCATCGCCGTGGGCTATATTGTTTACAAGATTTATCGCCACCGGAAGAAAAAGCGTCCGATTCAGACGGCTAGTTCCGATTCGGTCCCGCCGGCCGGCAAAAAATAAAACCGGTGTTCGTATCGCGAAAACTCGGCTGATCCGAGTTTTTTGTATCAGCCATTTTGAAATGTCTAGGTAGTTTAAGGCACCATGTAACATGGTGCTGGCTAGAAGATGGCTGAAAAGATCAAGGCTGTCAACTAATCTTTGGCCAAAATATTTTAACCCGTTTCTATTTGTTGCCTCATGCCGGCCGGCAGTGACTTTTTGTAACCAAAAAGTCACCAAAAAGTTCTGGGGGGCATAAAGTCGCCCATGCTGTAGTTGTGTCAGGTAGCTTCGATTAGGGCTCCTGAATGCCCCCCAGACCCCCAGCCGAAATTATGTCTGCAAACTAAAAAGTAATCAGAATCCTTGCCGTTTTTTCTTGTTTAATCGGCAGACCGTATATATGTAACCGGCGGAAGCTAGTGGTATTACATTTTGACCGGTCGAGAGCGATGGTTTATAATTCAGTTATATTCTTAAATTATTTTTATGTATCAACAACCCTCTCCTGTTTCACCCGCGCCCGCAGCGCCTAAAAAAATTCCGGTGTGGGCGATTATTTTGATTATTGCCGTGATCGCCATTGTCATCGTGGTGGTGCTGGTTCTCTGGTGGCAAAATACCAGATCGGAAGAGCGTCGTGTAGGGAAAGAGTGTAGATCTCGGTGGTC
>CALEFQ010000032.1 GCA_937877125.1 uncultured bacterium
GGGTTGGCCGAAGTGCCCAAATGGTCCACCCCGTCGGGATTGATTTCCCAAACTCCGTCTTTGATGAAAGTCTGGAAGACCAGCAGGGCGATATCCAGCGATTCAATCTTGATGAAAGTGATCTGATCAGCCGTCGCTGAATCGACTGATGATTCCGCGGCCCGCGGCACCGCGTCGAACGACAAAGACCGCCGCAGATAAGCCTGCCAACCAAAACCGCCGGCCAGCAGCGCCGCTCCGGTAATTAGCAAAACTAAAAACAAATATTTACGTTTCATATTCATTCTCATCGTAGCATATCAATGGTTTTTGAGAAATCGCCCAAAAAACAGGATCAAAATAGGCGCGGGCTAAATCCCGCGCCTATTTTATCGAAATGCCTAAATTACAATTTCTTGCCCGCCAAGCTTAGCGCCGCCAAACCCAGTAAGGCACTACCACTCAGCAACATCGCCCAGATGAAGTAGTCGGCGCCCTGGCCGGTTTGAGCCAAAGTGGTCGCCCCTAAAACGGAACCGCTGTCTTCGGCAGAATCGGTTTCGGCCGAAGCGACTTGTTCGGCTGGATTGGCTGGATCAGCGGAAGCGACTGACGTCTCATTAGCCGTAGCGGCACCGGCGACTGTGCCAGTCGCGACCGGAGTCGGGGTCGGAGTGGGAGCAGGGTTAACCGAAACGCTCGGTGTCGGAGTGGGCGTCGGCGTCGGAGAAACATTCGGATCAACTTCCTTCTCCAGGATAAACGCCACGGTGTATTGGTTGTTGCCTTCGTTCGATTCAATTTCATGGTTATCGGCATCGATGAAATACCGCAACGCGTGATTGCCCTCGGCCAAGGAAGCCGTGGCTAAATTCAAGCGGACATTATCGCTGTAATCAGGATCAACCGCCCCGGCCTGCATCGGCCCGAAACTTCCGTAACCGATTTCAACATCGTCTAAAAACCACTTAACATTGACCTCGCCACTGGCCGCCGTCCCGTAATTAATCGTATACATCTCAAAGGGAATCGTGTCGCCGACTGTGAAAGTCCGATTTTGGGCAATGCTGCTGCCCGTCACCGATAAATCAACAAAAGGATCAGCGGGCGGCTCTTCGTCTACGATATAAGTATTCGTGACAGTGCAGGTGGAAGTTTGATTTTCCGCCACGGCGACATTGGCGCAATTATCATAGGCGGTCTCATAGTCCGCGTCCGCCTGCTCGGTGATCGAATAATTACCAACTTCCATGGTCATTTCGGTACTACCGTCAGCTTCGAAGGGTTGGAATTCCTCACCATCGACACGGAAAAGAAAATCAGAGAAAGTTTTTGTGCCGACATCGTTATTATTTATAACTTTTTGGACAATCAAAGTGCCGGTCGAAACAGCCGTGCCGGGCAAATTACAACTATTATTCCAAATTGCTTGGCCATCGTCATTCCAATTCAAACCGCCATGGACTCCTGGAACCGGAGGGATAATATCACCCCAATCACCAGTAATCCCAGGGAAATAAATAGATCCAGTATGCCCCATATGGCCATTGGCATCAACGCTACGATTACTGACACATTGTTCATTATATGGATTGGCATCGGCACTAGTGGCGTGGCAAATCTTGATTTGATTGGCGTTACAAGTGCGCGCCGCCCAGGCATCTTCGATCAAAACCTGGTCAAAGCCAAAAAATGATAACATAAAAACCGAGGCAACAGTGGCGATGATCGCGATCGTCAAGACCATCACTTTTTGAGAAAACTGCGTCATAAAATCCTTAATTTAAGGCTTATTTAATTAAACTTCGACAATGCAACGATTATACACCATTTATTATATAAAGCAAGTAATTACTGTCGCAACTAAAACGCCCCGCGAAGAAACACGAGGCGTTTTGAATAAGTTTTTCCTAAGTTTATTCTTCGGTCGCGACTTCACTCTTCCAAGATTTTTTACGGAAATGCCAGATCAACAACGGTAGTGACAAGAAAGCCACCAGGCCGATCACCAAGAAAGCTTCGTAGACCAAGATATTGCCGGTGGACAGTTGAGACGGAGGGAAGAAACCAAGCACGATGGCCGCCGCGCAGGCGATAATGCCCAGCCAGGAGAAAAACGACATCCCGAATTTTCCGCCCGGAACTTTGTACGGACGCGGCACGTCCGGACGGATTTTCCGCAGTTTCATCGCCGCCAGGAACATGATGATATAAACCGAAAGATAGAGCAGCGCCGCCAGATCGGTCAAAATCCAGAAAGCGCTGCTGACTGAAGGCATGAAAATAAACACGCCGGAAATAACCGTCACAATCAACCCCTGTACCAGCATAATATGCGTCGGCATGCCGAATTTATTTACTTTCTGGAAAAAGGGCGGCAGAGAACCATCTTTGGCCGTCACCAGCAAACCGCGGCTGGGTCCGGCGATCCAGGAACTGACCTGCACAATCATGCCGGGCGCGGCTAAAACAACGATTATCGGAATCAGCCAGACCAAATTGAAGCGATTGAGGACGGCCGAAAAAGTCTGCATAATGCCGGCGGTAAGACTGATTTCGGAAGCCGGAATAATGACCGCGATCGCCAGCGCCCCCGCCAGGAAAATAGCCACCACGATAATAGCCGAAATAAAGATAGCGCGCGGATAATCTTTTTGGGGGTTTTTGACTTCACGGGCATGAACGCCGGAGACTTCCATGCCGGCAAAAAAGAGGAACATCCCTGTCAGAAAAACTAGATTCCCGATATTGCCCATATCAGGCACGATATTATTGAGCGAAATCGGAATGGCTAATTCCTGTCCGGAGAAAACCCAGAGCAAACCCAGGATGAATAGGATCACGCCCGGCAAAATAATGCCCAGAACCGTGCCGATCGAGGCGACGCGCCCGGAAACTTTCATGCCGCGCAGGTTGATGAACAAGGCGAACCAATAAATAATGATGATGACCGCCAGATTATAAAACTTGTTTTCCGCCAGCGCTGGATTGACCAGATAAGCGATCACGCCGGCCGTTGCCGCCAGGGCAGTCGGATAAAAAACCAAATTCTGGACCCACTGCAGGACGATGGCGATAAAACCCCATTTCTCCCCGAAGGCTTCTTTTACCCAAAAATAAATGCCGCCCTGCTTCGGCCAGGCGGCCGCCAACTCGGCGGAAACAAAGGAAACAGGAATTAGGAAAACAATCACCGCGACCGCCAGAAAGAAAATCACCGAAAGTCCGTACTCCGCCATGGTCGGCAAGCCGCGCAGACTGCAAATCAGCGAGACATTGATCATCGCTAAAGAAAATACCCCAAGCACCTTGGCTATCTGGGGAGCCCGAGATTTATTAGCATCCATGTTTTTGTTTTAATTGTGTATTTTAAGTTATTATAGCAAATTTTTTGCTACCGGGGAAGAGGAAAAGTTGCTCCAAATTTTGACGCGCCGAAAAACCGGCCCGAGCTTTTTGTTTGATTTTTTTTATGTTAAAATGATGAAAAGTATTAACAAACAATCATGCCCAAAGAAAAAAACTCCGCCGAAATACTGCCACCGCGCCTCGCCAATAATCCCAGCTGGGACGTGATCGTGACCCGGCTTAATCCCCTGCTGTCTTTTTTTAACGCCCCGGGAAAAATCACCGGACGGACTTATGAGATTCAGATAGACACTAGCCGAAATTTCACGTCTTTGAATTTGAAAACTTACCAAAACCTGAAAGAAACCGATCCTTTCGTCACGGCTTTAAAAGTCCCCGCTACCGATACCCTGCGGGATAAGCACCTATATTACTGGCGCGTCCGGTCAGTCACACCTGCCAGGAAAAGCGACTGGGCGGTTTCCCGTTTTTTGGTTGACGCCAAGTCCGACACCGCCTTCATGAACCTAGTCCGCGTTAAAATAAAGGAAGCCAAGGCCTCAAACGGCTATAATGTAAAAAATATCACCGACTGGGACGACCCGGGACTTCTGACCTTTTGGCAGAGCCCGCCCCCCGGCGAAGAGCACCAGTGGATCCAGTTTGACCTGGGCCGGGAAACAGCCGTCAGCCGCGCCTGGATTCTGTCCAATTTCAATGACCGCGACGGCTGGCTTAAAGATTTCGTCCTGCAAGCCAGCTTTGACGGGAAAAAATGGCGCGCGATCAGCGAGACGGAAACAAAAAACAACGACACCTTCCGCAATATTTTGGATTTCGCGCCCGTCACGGCCAGATATTTTCGCCTGTTGATCAAAAGCTTCACCGGCTACGCCGCCCAAATTAATGAAATTATCCTTTACTCGCCCGGCCACCCCCCGCTGCCCAAAGTTCCTGAAGAAGATTACGTTTTAATCATCGGCAACGAGCACAACGGATTCACTTTCACCGAACTGGCGAAATATGTCGAGGCCTTGCCGCTGAAACTCAAAACCGTAGTCGTCCCCTGCTACGAAGCCTCGCTGGAAATGCTGATGAAGCTGAACCCCCAACCGGTCGCCGTGATCCTTAGCGGCAATAACGCCGATTACCCCAACGAGCCGATGTTTGAATACAACGGCGAATTCGAAATCATCCGGAGCACCAATCTGCCCCTGTTGGGCATTTGCGCCGGGCACCAGTTCCTGGCCGCCGCCTACGGTTACACCCGGATCCGCTCGATGGGCTGGTCCGACATCTCTGCCATGGAACCGCGCGCCAAAATGACCCGGATCAAAATCCTCAAACGCGATCCGATTTTTGAAGGGATGTCCGATAACTTCACGGCGCCTGAAGTCCACAGCTGGGCGGTAGCCGAACCGGCCGAAGAGTTCGAAGTGATCGCCGCTTCCACTTATACCCAAGTCCAAAAAAGCACCAAGCGCTTCATTTACGGCACGCAATTCCATCCGGAAATAAAAGTTCCCTACAACCACGGGAAAAAACTGATTGAAAATTTTCTGAAAATGGCGCTGGCGAAAAAATAGGACCTTATGAAAATTCCATGCGATTACTGACAATCGCATGGAATATGTTGACCGGACAGAAAGTTTGTTTAAACCCGCCGGTTGTGGAATGTCCCGTAAAATTTTACCGGTGCAGGACAATCACTGAAATCTATTCCCGCAATAGTTGCTTGCACGAGTGCTCGCAATTGTGCGCGAAGAGAAATTAATTCTTCCTGACTGGCACCACTGGCGATAGCCTGACGGAGTTCTTTCTCAATTTTCCTGATTTCCTGTTCTGTCTTTTTTCTTTCCGTTTTGTCCATTGCCCCATCCTTTCACTTGGTAAAGGCCAAGTTGCTAGCCTCGGCAAAGGCTCGCGAAGCGAGCCTCCTCTGGTGTCCTGACGGACCTTCGGGCTAAAACCCGAAATAGTATATCTGCTCCGGCATCACAGGCATGGCAATTAGGTCAACATATTCATCATATCATAACTTGATCGGATGTAAAGAACGCCTATTTTGCCACATACACCATAACTATTATATTGATCCCCAGAAACCTTAGCCACAGAAAAAATTGACTAACTAGTTATAGTATGGTATTGTGAATAATGTAACTAGCATAGCCATTAATTAAAAGAAAAAAATGAACATGAAAATCTGGATGATCTTAACCATCATCCTAGCCATTGTACTCGTCGCAGTTCTTATTATATTTTATGGAGGACAAAGCGGGACAGCCCTTTTAGGAGGCTTGTCTTCGACTAAAACATCTTCTGCTACTTATGCCTCAACCAATGATGCTTTGTTCGCCATGGAACGGACCGGGCTGGCCAAACTAAAGACCGTCATCATCGTATTTGAAGATGGCACGACCCGTACAGTTACGATATCTGCTCCTCAGACTGGCTCAGAAAAAATTTCGGCAGTCAAGGCTATCACTCAGCCGATAAAAATAGTCAAATACATCTTTATCGATGACGACGGATCAATTCAGGTTTTAAATGTTGAGTAGATAACCTAAACTAAAAATCCTTAAGAGGATTCTCCACCATTAATTTGGTGGTTTTTGTTATAAGCCTAAGCGAATATTCAATTTAGCTGTCGATCTAACGCCAAAATTGCCGTCAGACACTGAATCAAGATTGACAAATATATTTTTTTATGATATGATGGCCCGTTCAATTGGCTGTAAATTGAACCTAAAAGGAGGAATCAAAATGTTCATAAAAAGTGGTTTAAGAGTTTCATTGAATGGTGGATTCGATTAGTAATGAAATTGAATCCCGACAAGCAACGCGAATACTTGTGGTTGGCCTTGTCAGAAGGTTATCTGTCGGTGGCGCGCTTCTACGTTCAAAATAGAGGAAGCCTCAATATCCGACACGATTTTGGAATGACGCCTTTGCATGTCGCCGTGGTTAATGATCAGACCGAAATTGTTAATTTTCTTATAAATCACCTGGATGATCTCAACCTTCTCGACGGCACCGGCCAGACCGCTCTCTTTTTGGCCGTTATGCGAGGAAACCTCGAAATCTGCAGGCTATTGATCGAAAATGGGGCCAATGTTAACGCGCTCAACTCCAATGGCCAAACGCCGGTACGAGCCGCTTTGCCGAAATGGGCCAGCAAACTGGACAGCCATGATTCAATCTTGGCACTCCTAGTGGAGAATGGCGCCAATCTTCACATGATCAGAATAAATGAGGAGACGGTCCATCCACTCCACCTGGCCACAATGCTGAGGTTTAATACCGGAGTTTCCGCCATGCTACAACGTGGGGTTGATGCCAATATCAAGGACTACGATAATACGACCGCCTTATATTGGGCAGTCCGCGCCAAAAACATGGGGGCGGCGACACTGCTCCTGCACTGCAACGCAGACGTCAATTCGATCAACACGAAACGCCGAAGAACGCCGCTCCACAAAGCCGCCGAAGAAGGTGATCGCCCGTTTGTGGAATTGCTATTAGGCGCCGGAGCCGATCCGACCATTACTGATTACAAAAACCGATCGCCGCGAGAAGCAGCACGCCTGCGGAAACACCAGTTGGAACAAAGGAACCGCGATCCTAATTACGGATTTTCCGCCGAGGATGAACAGAAAATCGCTGATCTGGAAAAGATCATCGAACGCCTCTCGCCGGAAACTGTTTAGAGCCGAGACCAAAGAGCCGTCATCAGTTACCCTGTGACGGCTCCTTTTTAAAACTTAAAATCAATCAAAAAAACGCCGTCAGGCGTTTTTTTGATCTGGGGTGACTGGTGGGAGTTGAACCCACGACCTGCGGGACCACAACCCGCCGCTCTAACCAACTGAGCTACAGTCACCATATGAACCAAAGAAGGTTTTTAAATTTTTTCTGATTACCTCACGCCCCCGACCGCTTTTTAGAAATCTTTCTCTAATCCTGGCATCCTCATTACATAAATAAGCTTCATAATAAATCAATCGCAAAGGACGACGACTGCTAGTAGATCTATTTAATCCCAAGCAATGTTGCCAGAACCTGCGAGTCAAGGCGGACGTCATTCCGTAATACAATTTCCCGTCTTTTAGACTCTGTAAAATATATACGTAATACATATCCCCTCCTTTTAATTACTGCGGGACCACAACCCGCCCCCGCCGATTCGGCGGGCTAACCAACTGAGCTACAGTCACCACGCCTTCGCCTCGAACCTTTGGTTCGAGGCTTCGGCGTGTAAACTACTTCTATATCAAGTGCTTATTACGGAAAGCTCTACCAGAATAGCTTTTTAAATATTTCTCGAATCGGGCTGCCGTGAACTTATTCGGAAATATCGCTACAAATTTAAGGATGAAGGCCCCAAGATCTTTAACAATTTTACTTTCTTGACGCCGATGTGCGGCCAACCTTCTTGTCAAAGACAAAGTTAACCCCGTGTAGAATTTTCCGCTTCCCGGAAAATGAATGATATAGACATAATACATACCCCCTCCTAAGTATTATGATATGAGTTTACACACCGAAGCCCCGCTGCGGGGCGAAGGCGTGGTGGGTGTGACAGGAATCGAACCTGTGACCTTTACCGTGTCGAGGTAACGCTCTAACCAACTGAGCTACACACCCGGAGGAATAAGCCATAGTCTAATATTTTTGCTTCCCGCTGTCAACCGATAGTTTCTGCGAAATTAAATGTCATGGCTCCAAATATCAAAGTTCAAACCTCAAAGTTCAAAGGAATTTCAAAATCCAAAACTTAAAATATGTGCTGTTTGAATTTTGTGATTCCTTTAATATTTGAGCTTTGAATTTTGAACTTCCACCGCCCCGCTTGGCGGGGCGTGTGGGCTGGTACGCCCGGCAGGATTCGGACCTGCGACCTGCGGTTTAGAAAACCGCTGCTCTATCCAGCTGAGCTACGGGCGCCCGTTCTTCGCTTCTCGTTTCACTCGGAGCGTAGTAGGGAGCTATGGGCACATGACACCGCTTAGCGGTGAAATTAAAAATATAAAATTTAAAAGAAATTTAAAGCTTAAATTTTAAACTTCTTTTGAATTTTAGCTTTAAATTTTTGATTTTGAGCCCCCTCACTCAGAATTTGGAATTATTTTCAATACCCGAGTGAGGGGGCGAGACTGGTGGGCCCAGCTGGGATCGAACCAGCGACCCTCCGGTTATGAGCCGGGTGCTCTAACCACTGAGCTATGGGCCCGCCTACGCCAAGGCTTCGGCGGGCTCAGCCCTCAAAGCACTAGCGCAGATGGACCACTGTCTTCCCAAAAGCTGTTTTTATTTTACGCTAGAAACCCTTTTGCGTCAACGAGAAGTTCGGTCAAACCGACAGCTTTTGTAAAAATATAATTAACAAATGTAATTATTATCTCCAGGTAAAATCTTTTTTAGGCAATCAGTTGACATTGATTATAATGGTGCTAGGCTTCAGTAAGCCGACAATCCCTTTTCACAAGGAGGTAAGCATGAAAAGGATAATATTCGTGTCATTCAGTGTAATTATGTTTCTGTTCTGGTATAGTGATCTTCCCTGCCAAGCCGAATCGGCCGAGGTTAAAACCCTGGTCAAACACTTCAACCGGGTCAAAGACCCCGGGAAAAAAGTTGAAATTCTGGGAAACATCCTGCAGCTCAAGAGTCTTGAAGGCGATCTGGTTTTCTACGAGCTGGTTGAAAAAAGAAAAGCCGACCAGCTTCCCCTATTCGAAGAGGCCATAACCAAACACAGCACCTGCGAAATCTACCTACACATGGGTCACTACGTCAGGAAAAAAGTCGAACCGATCATTCAGAAAGCACAGAAGCTGATTGCCGACCATCCGTCCATAATTTTCCAGAATGATCCAGACGGCAAATTGGCTAAACTCGATCAAGAATCTATCAGAATAGGCAATGAAACAGAGGAAAAAGTCTTTGAACCTCTGACCCAAGCCATGTTTCTCGCCGCCCCGCCTCATGCCGCCTGTCTGGCCCGGAAAATAAGCGCCGAACTCAATTCCGAAGACCCTTACGAAACTCTGGGAGCCAAAATCGGAATTTTGATGACAGGCGAAAGCGGATTTACCGCCCTACTCGACCTATTCTTGACCCAGCCCAACTCGGGAATTGACGCGACTTACTTGATCACGCAAATACCGATCTTCAAGGCAGATTCCGTCGTGCCCATTATCAAAGCTTACGAAAATCCCCAGAACTCCAAAGCGACCAAGGACAGATTGGAACCATTACTCCTCAGTATCTCGGTCACACCAGAATGCCTGCCTCGGGTGGTCGACGCCTATTTTCAAAGCCCATTTTTCCCGGAAATCAAAATTCCAGACAATCCGGCGGATATTCCCTGGCTGGAAAAAACTCTGATCGCGGTCAAGGGCAACAAGAAGTTCTGCAATGCCCTAAAACAAACGAGCGGACCGGGAGAGCGCTATCCCTCCGGACTGAAAATGGATCGGCTCCAAGCCTATCTTTGCCCCTGAAAAGTGCAATCGAAAATCCCCACTCTCATGCTAATGAGAATGGGGATTTTTTTATTTGCCTACCACCGCCCCGCCACCGCGGTCGATCCTCCGCGCGTGCTTTGCGGATAAGCAAAGAAGCTGCTCAATGTTTTACCGGCGTAGCTAAACGTCCGGATTTGCAAACCGGAATTACGATTGGGACCGACCACCAGATCGGGAACTTTATCATTGTTAACATCCGCCGCGGAAACATTAGCGCCGATCTGGTATTGCGACGGATAAGCGTAAAACTCTCCTAGTTTGGTAAAAGAAGAATTGTAGCGCACCACTTTGACCTTGGGTGTGCCTGAAAGTTGGGCGGCCACTAGCTCCGCCTTGCCGTCGCGATCAAAATCCGCGGCTTCCACATCCACGCCGGTCTTACTGCCCGGGAAAGCCGTCCAAACCAAGCCGCGCTGTCTACCATTTTTATTACCGGCGACATAATCATAAGTCAAAACGCGAGTGTCGCCGCCGGCGCCGGAACCGACAATCAATTCGGCCCGATTGTCTTTATCGACATCCCCGAAAGCAACCGTGCAGCCGTTTTGCGCCGAGCCGAAAATATTTTTCTCGAACAAAACCGTTTTCTCGCTATTGTACCGATAAACTTTCGCCCACCCCTGCCCCCCGCTCAGCTGACAAACGCCAATTTCATCCTTGCCGTCGCCGTCAAAGTCCCCGCCGGCCACGTCAATCCCGCCGTGAAAATCACGAGAGAACGCGAAAAACTGGATTCCCATCAAACGGCCGTCTCTTTTAAAAACGCGGACCTGCGGTCCGCCGCCGGCTCCCGCCCCGGAGACAATCTCAGCTTGTCCGTCCTTGTCGACATCAGCCAGCGCCAAACGTGCGCCGCCTTTAAAGTTTTTTTCATACGCAAAAAAATTAGTTGACCCTAAGGCCGCGCCGCGCGGAGAAAAGGCGCGTACATGCGACTGACAGCCCCAGGAAGGCGCGGTGATAATTTTATTGGCGTTTTCCTTGTAATTGCCATCGCTCTGCGAACCGGTACTCGGTTTATCGCCCGGGTCATCGGTCGGCGTCGGCGGCGTTGGAGTGCCGCCTTTAAAATCATTGGCCAAAAAATTGGCGTAGGCCGTATCCAAGGCGTCATAGCCGGCGCCGTTAGGATGAGAATCATCGCCGTTGGCGTAAGCGGATTTTAAATTTCCCCCGCTGTCCGCCAAAGTGCCGTACTGATCAAAAGCATAGAAGTCGCTATGGTTTCCGGCAAAATCATTCAGCCAGGCATTATATTGGCGATGATTGGAAACCAGGTAGGCATCCGTCGCCGAGGCCACTTGCGGCAAAGCATTGCCGATAATCAGATCGATTCCTTTCCCGTGCGTCACATTATAGACGTCTTCGACAATCCCGATATTGCGTTCATAATTGGCGTTGGCCTCGGCCGTCGAGCCGCCGGAAAAATCAACAAAGCATAATTTGAAAAATACCGCTTTATCGCCGCTAGGGAGGGCATCGATAATCGACCGGGCGCTGCTTACCATGTTACTGCCGTCACCTTCCGGGCCGTCAACATACCGGTGGTAAAGTTCATAATTATGGAAAGACACTCCACTAGCGTCATCACCGCTCCAGCCCCAATGATAAAACCAACCCTCCATCACCGAACGACCGAGCATATAAATAGGCGGATTGGCCGCGCGGGCTGGATTGATCGAGACGGTCGGGATCAGCAGGGCGCTGACCAACAAGATCAATCCAATGATTTTTAGGAATTTCATATTTTTGTTTCTTTAATGATTATTTCATCTTACCATAATCGCCACCAACTACAAAAGACGGGACCAACTGGCCCCGTCTTTACGACGCGTTATAAATGTATCAGCCTGTTTATTTTATCGATCCTCTCCCAGGTAAAATCCTAATCCGCTCGGCCAAAATACCCGTAAGCGGCCGCGCAGCCGGAGTTTTTGACTGGGCGCGATTAAACGAAAAGAATAATCAACGTGACCACCAAGGCGTAAATACCGGTCGTCTCACATATCGCCATGCCCAGGATCATATTTCCGAGGAGCTTCCCCGACATATCCGGGTTTCGACCCATGGCTTCCAAGGCTTTGCCGGCCACGACGCCTTCGCCGATACCCGGCCCGATCGCGCCTAGCCCCATACAAATGCCGGCGGCGAGCAATCTGGTTGCTTCTAGATCCATAGTTTTGTGATATTAATAATTATTGAAAACTAAGCTATTCACTCGGCCACCATTTTTCGTTCCACGTGTTTTTTCAATTCCTCCGCTTCCTTATCGGCCATATTGAAAAATACCAAAAGCAAGAAGGAAAAAACCATCGCCTGGATCGCGCCGAAAAAAACCGACATCCCCAAAACCAGCGTCGGCAGAATCCAAGACACAAAAAACATAATCAGCGTGAATAAAATCTCTCCCGACAGCATACTGCCAAACAAACGGAAAGACAAGGCAATAATTTTCGCCAACTCGCTGACAATCCCCAACAAGCCCATAATCGTGTCAAAAACCGTCTTGCCAAACCATTTGATATAACCCGCTAAACCCTTCACGCCGCGCGGCGGATACCAGGGCAAAAATTTTCTCAAATAAAACAGGAAGCCTGATTTTACTATGACATAAAACTGGAGCACAACCACCGCCACGACCGCGAAGACAAAAGGAATACTGTAATCGCTGGTCGGGGTCCGCAGCAGCGGCACGGACTGAGTCTCGCCGTCAATTACCTTCGCCACGGTGATCGGTCCGAAAATCGGCAAAACTCCGATCAAATTAGCCACCAACAGAAACAGGAATAGCGTCACCAGAATGGGCACATATTTAACTGTTTTCTTTCGGTCGCCCGTCACGGTATCGATAAATCCCAAAATCATTTCAAAGAGCGCTTCCAAAAAATTATAAAAACCCTTAGGGCGCAGGGATGCTTTCTTTTTGATGTAAAGAGCGACCACAATAAAAATCAGGCTGACTAGCATGGTGGCCAAAAAAGAATTGGTCACGGGAAATCCGAAAAACTCGGTTATCTTTTCGGCAGTAATAGATAAATAAATCATAATTATTTACTGGCCGGCTTATCTTTTTGATCAGCGCCGTCTTTTTGGCCCGGCTGCTTCCGACGGGACATACTTTCCAGGTTAGCGGTAATTTTTTTGGTCATCACGAAGGATAACACGATCGTTATCCCTAAACTGACCAGAATCCCGACAATCAAATAAATCGGAGCGGTATCATATTTCTTGTCCAACAGCCGTCCCGGTATGGCAAAAACCAAAAGCGGGATTACAATTATCAGCAGCTGGTAGAAAAATATTTTATAAGCTCGTTGATAGGCTTTGTTCATATGATTATTTGGGGAGATTACGATATTTTCGCTTTCGCGCCACCGCCGCCCAGGCCAGGTCTTTTTCAATCTTGGCCATTAAAGCGGCGTAATCGACGCCTTCCGGCGGCCTCATCTTCATCAGTTTTTCCGCCTCTTGGCGAGCCTTTTCTGCCTCATCAACATCAATATCCTCGGCCCGCTCGGCCGAATCAGCCAAAATAATAATGCGCTTATTCAAGACTTCCAGACTCCCTGTCGCCACCGCCAGTAATTGTTCCTGCCCGTCATTACGCAAAATCATCGCCCCGGGTTTCAACAGAGAAATCAACGGCGCATGGTTCGGCAGAATCCCCACCAGTCCTTCCTGGGTGGGAATAATCGCTTCATCAACCTCTTTCTCCAAAACCACCTTCTCTGGGGTTACCAGCTGCAATTTGATTTTATCTTTTGGATTCATGGTTTTTCTTATCGGCGTCGACCTCCTGGATCGAACCCTTCATGTAAAAGTCTTGCTCGGGCTTACCGTCATGGCGACCTTCCAAAATCTCCTTGAAGCTTTGAATTGTGTCTTTGAGCGGAACATATTTTCCGGAAATCCCGGTGAACTGTTCAGCCACAAAAAACGGCTGGGACAGGAATTTCTGCAAACGTCGGGCGCGCGCCACGGTAATCTTGTCCTCATCGGACAATTCTTCGATGCCCAAAATAGCAATAATGTCCTGGAGATCTTTATACCGTTGGAGGACTTTTTGAACCTCGCGGGCCACCTGATAATGCTCCGTTCCGACAATATTAGGGTCCAAAATACTGGAATTAGAATCAAGGGGGTCAACCGCCGGATAAATTGCCAGCTCGGCCAGCGAGCGGTTCAAGACCACGGTGGAATCAAGATGGGCAAATGTCGTCGCCGGGGCGGGATCAGTCAAGTCGTCGGCCGGCACATAAACCGCCTGAATAGAAGTAATCGAACCTTTCTTGGTCGAAGTGATCCTTTCTTGCATCGAACCCATGTCCGTTGCCAATGTCGGCTGATAACCGACGGCTGAAGGAATGCGGCCTAGCAAGGCGGACACCTCCGAACCTGCCTGGGTGAAGCGGAAAATATTATCGACAAAAAAGAGAATATCCTGCTTGTTTTTGTCGCGGAAATATTCGGCCAGGGTCAATCCCGTCAGCGCCACCCGTGCCCGTGCCCCTGGCGGTTCATTCATCTGGCCGTAAACCAGCGCCGTGTTCTTCAGCACGCCCGACTGGCTCATTTCCCGATAGAGTTCATTGCCTTCGCGAGTGCGCTCGCCGACTCCGGCAAAAACCGCATAACCTCCGTGCTCTTTCGCAATATTGTGAATCAATTCCGTGATCACGACCGTTTTCCCGACTCCGGCTCCCCCAAAAAGACCGACCTTGCCCCCTTTCATGAAAGGACAAATCAGATCAATAACTTTTATGCCAGTTTCAAAAATTTCATATTCTGATGACTGATCCGCCAATTTTGGCGCCGGGCGGTGAATTGACCATTTTTCGGGAGAGTCAACAGCCGGTTGGCCGTCAATCGGATTGCCGGTAACATCAATCATGCGCCCCAAAGTTTCGCGACCGACCGGAATGGAAATCGGCTGTCCCGTGGCCGAGACTTCCTGTCCCCGTTTCAATCCGTCAGTAGACGTCATGGCAATAGCCCGAACGGTATCAGTTCCCAAGTGTTGTTGAGTTTCCAATACCAGCTTCTTCCCGGACAACATGGTGGTTTCCAGAGCTTCCAAAATAGCTGGTAATTTTTCACTGAAGTGTACGTCCACAACGGGACCGATAATCTGCTTGATAGTGCCTTTATTCATATGTTTGCTTAGCAAGTAATAAAATTAAAATCAGTAATTAGGCCAGCGATTCCACCCCGGAAGATATTTCCGCGATTTCCTGGGTAATCGCCGTCTGGCGCGACTGATTATATGATTGTTCCAGCTCCTTGATCATTTCGTCGGCGCTTTCGGTAGCATTGCTCATAGCGATCATCCGAGCCGAGTACTTAGACGCAGCGGTTTCCAGCGCCACCTGATAAATCTGCACTTTAACTAGATTCATCAGCAAGCTGTCTAAAACCTGGTCGGCAGAAGGCTCAAAAAGGAATAGTTTCAAGTCAGTCGGCTTCAGTTCTTTCGGCTTGGCGTCAGAAATTTTTTGCCCGCCCGCTGACAAGATAGTTTTTTCCAAATCGAACGCGGAAATCGGCAGTAATTGCCTGATTTTCGCTTCTTGCAGCATAATCGATTCAAAATTTGAGTACACCAGCACGACCCGATCATAATTACCTTTGCGATATTCTTCGACGGCAATTTCCATGATCGGCGTCACTTTATCCATCGACGGAACATCGCTCATCGTGTCAAAGGCAGCGATAATCTTTCGCCCGTTGCGCCGCAAATACTGGGCGCCTTTTTTCCCGACGGTAATATAATCGATCTTTAAGTCAGAAATTTCCTCTACGCCTTTTGGAATTTTTTCACTGGTGCGGTCATGATGCGTCAATATCTGGGAGCTGCTGATAAACTTTTCCAGTTTCTTGTTCAAGTTCGTATTGAAAGCGCCGGCCAGACCCCGATTGGAGCTGAAAAATATGATGCAAATCTTCTTGATCGGACGAATCGTCAGCAAATCATGCTGTTGCGGATCAACCATTTGCGCCAAATTGGTGAGCAATTCCCAAGCCTTAGACGCGTAAGTGCGAGAAGCCGAAGCCGCCGCGATCGAATGCCGCATTTTGGCCGCCGCCACCAGTTCCATCGCCTTGGTTATCTGCTTGGTGTTTTTCACCGAGCGGATCCGCCGTTTAATAAGTTTTGTTAGTTGAGCAATGGTTCGCGCGTGATAGCCAGATCAAGTCCGGCCGTTATTTCTTTTCTGAAGTCGAGACCGCCGGCTTCTTAGGACTCGGCTGATATCCGGAAAAAAACGATTGCAGGGTTTCTTTCAGCTCTTTCTCCAGCGTCTCATCCCAAGTATTCTGGCCCAGCTTCTTAAGCAAGCTGGAATTCTGCGTTTCCAGATAATTGTGCAGCTTCGCTTCCGCCGCCTGGATGTCAGGGACTTCTACTTTGTCAAAAAAGCCGTTCGCGACCGCGAAAATAACTGCGACTTGATTTCCGACCGGCAATGGCGCGTACTGCCCTTGCTTCAAAATCTCCATAATGCGCTTGCCCCGGGCCAACTGGGCTTGGGTTTCCGGATCGAGGTCAGAACCGAATTGGGAAAAAGCGGCCAACTCGCGATATTGAGAAGCCTCTAACTTCAATTTGCCCGCAATTTTTTTCATCGTCTTGATCTGCGCCGAACCGCCCACCCGCGAGACGGAAAGGCCGACATTGAGCGCCGGACGAAAACCCTGATAAAAAAGATCCGATTCCAAAAATACTTGTCCGTCAGTGATTGAAATAATATTGGTCGGGATATAGGCCGAAACGTCACCAGCTTGAGTTTCCACAATCGGCAGAGCCGTCAGCGAGCCGTTGCCGTTTTTTTCACTAAGCTTCGCCGCCCGCTCAAGCAGACGAGAATGCAAGTAAAAAACATCGCCGGGATAAGCTTCTCGCCCCGAGGGCCGCCTTAAGATTAAGGAAATTTCCCGATAAGCCACGGCATGCTTTGACAAATCGTCATAGACGATTAAAACATCTTCGCCCCGACTCATGAAATACTCACCCAGGGCGCACCCGGCATAAGGCGCCACATAGGTCAGTGCCGCCGGGTCCGAAGCCCCGGAAACCATAACCGTCGTATATTCCATGGCTCCGTGCTCTTTTAGAATCTGAATTAGTTTGGCAATTTTTGATTCCTTCTGCCCGATCGCCACGTAAATGCATTTCATGTTCTGCCCCTTCTGGTTGAGAATTGTATCAATCGCAATGGCGGTCTTGCCCGTCTGGCGATCGCCGATAATTAATTCGCGCTGGCCGCGACCGATTGGAATCATAGCGTCAATTGCCTTGATACCCGTCTGCAATGGCTGACTGACCGGCTGGCGGGCAATGACACCGGGAGCGATTTTTTCTACCGGGAAATAATCATCAGCTTTAATCTGACCCAAACCGTCCACCGGTTCACCCAGGGCATTAACCACCCGGCCGACCATTCCCGTCCCCACTGGAACCTGCAGGATTTTACCGGTAGAACGAACGGTATCGCCGGCATAAATCTCGGCATAATCGCCCAAAACGATGGCTCCGATTGTTCCTTCTTCAAGATTGAGCGCCAAGCCATTGATCACCCGGCCGTTTCGAGTTTTTATTTCAATCATTTCGGAAGCCAAACAATCGCCAAGGCCGGTAATTTGCACCACGCCATCCGCCACCTGGATTACCGTGCCGGTTTTTTCTTCTTTTACTTTGGTGTCCAAACCGCTGATCTGCCGCTTTAGTTCTGAAATGACCTGGTCTTTTTCTATACTCATAGCTTTAGAGCTTATTGCTTAATTTATTTACTTGGCTAACTAATGTGTTATCGATCAAAAAGTCCGGGCCGCTGATTTTTATGCCGCCGATAACCCCGGATTCAACCGCAAACTCGGCCGCCACCTTCTTTTTGAACTTTTTTTCCAGCGCCGCCACAACCGTCTGGCGCTGGACGGGACCAATCGGCCGCGCCGTAGTTATTTTTAGAGGCAGGGCCTTCTTTTCATCGTCATAAAGTTTCGAAAAAACCGCGACGATCTTATTAAGCTGGCGCACCTTCCGGTGACGACGCAATAAGTGAACAAAACGGCTGATTTCCTGACGGAAATCGGCAGCCGAGCCGTGACTAGCTCCCAGTAACAAACGGGCATATTGTGATTCGGAAATCTTCATGGTTTCAGCTTAGTGACCGTCTCCCGAATCAGGCGTTCGTCGTCCGCCAGCTTGATTTCGCGTCGCAAGACTTGCGTGGCCGCCGCCGCTACCAAACCTGACATCTCCTCTTTGACCTCTCTGATAATTTCCTTTTTATCTGATTCGATGGCGGCCCGCGATTCGGCCACGATCGCGGCCACTTCCTGCCTGGTTTTTTCCAGTCTTTCTTGACGGTATTTTTCCGCTTCCTGCTGCGATTTGGACATTATTTTTTCCGATTCGGCTTGGGCGGTCGCCATTTTCTTAGCGTAATCATTCTCGGCCTTAGCTAGAAGCTGGTCGATTTTTTCGGTTTTTTTCAGGCTCGCCTCGATCAACTGGGAACGCTTGTTGAGATACTTCAAGAGCGGCTTATACGCGAGGAAATATAAGACCACGACCAAAACGGAAAAATTAACCAATTGGGCAATCAAGACCCGCCAGTCCAAACCGAGAGCGTTTATTAATTCCGACATATTATTTATTCGTAAATTTTTTGAATCTTAGGTAGGCTAACCAGACTCCCAAAAACACCCCAACCAGAATCAAGCATACCAATAAGTACGGCGATGTCTTCAGGCTTTCGTCCAGGAATTTCCCGACCCAGGCTCCGATAAGCGGCGGAACGATCAAGTCAAAACCAAGTCCTAAGAATTGCCCCAACTGGAGCCAGGGGAATGTTTTGGGATCGCTTTTTTTCATGGTTGAACCCAAAATAACCTTTTCGGAAAAAATTCTCAGTTTCAGCAAAATAATCATGGCGCCAGGAAGGAAAATTCTTTAAACCCAGCCGAAACCGCCCATATGGTATACCAAGATAGTAAATATGTAAATGCTTCCGAAATTTTAACTGGGGATATGTCGTTATTCCACTTCTGTTGCCACCGCCAACCAAAAAGGCGGAGCTGACGGCCCCGCCTGGGCAGAATACCCTAGGTAAGAAATCTAGCTTTATCAACCTTCTCCCAGGTGAAATCCTGATCCGTTCGGCCGAAGTGCCCGTACGCGGCCGTCTTTCGATAAATAGGCCGGCGCAGCCGGAATTTCTTGATTATCCCGGCCGGGGTGAGATCAAAATTTTTCTGAATTAGGCGACTGATTCTCTCGGCGGAAATTTTACCGGTCCCGAAAGTTTCGACATTGACCGAAACCGGATCGGCCACGCCGATCGCATAAGCGACCTGGATTTCGCACCGCGCCGCCAATCCTGCCGCCACGATATTTTTAGCCACATAGCGCGCCGCGTAGGCCGCGGAACGGTCAACCTTAGTCGGGTCTTTTCCGGAAAAAGCTCCCCCGCCGTGCCGACCCATCCCGCCGTAAGTATCGACAATTATCTTGCGACCGGTCAGCCCGGCATCGCCCTGCGGCCCGCCAATGACGAAACGTCCCGTGGGATTTACATGGAAAACTGTTCGCCGATCGAGCCACCGGCGGCAGACCGGCCTGATTATCTTTTCGATTATTGTCCGCTCAATTTGCGCATAAGTAACTTCCGGGGCATGCTGGGCGGAAACGACCACGGTATCAACCCGGCACGGCCGGTTCTTTTTGTCATATTCCACTGTCACTTGTGATTTCCCGTCCGGGCGCAGCCATTTTATCTGTCCGCTTTTCCGAGCCCACGCCAGACGCTTTGTCAATCTATGCGCCAACATAATCGGCAGCGGCATCAGCTCGGCAGTTTCATCGGAAGCATAACCGAACATCAAGCCCTGGTCGCCCGCTCCCTGGGCCCGGTGCAAACCGGCCCCGCGCCTGACCCCCTGCGCAATATCAGGACTTTGTTTTTCCAAAGCCACATTGACGCCGCAATTGCGTCCGTCTATCCCGTATTCCGACCGGTCATAACCGGCCGCCAGAATTGCCCGACGCACGACCGCGGGAATATCAACCGTGGCCGCGCTGGTGATTTCCCCGAAAACCAAGACCTGGCCTGTTTTGACGGCCGCTTCGCAAGCCACTCTTGAGCCGGGATCAACCGTCAAATAGGCATCCAAAACCGCATCGGAGATTTGATCGGCAAGCTTGTCAGGATGCCCCTCGGTCACCGACTCCGAGGTGAAGAGATAATGTCCTCTTTCCATAAAATTGTTTTCTGTCCGCGTCTCTCCCTAACTAAAAACTGGGCCGCCACTGCCGATTGAATCGGCAACTAAACCCAGTCACGCTTCCCCCCACACTCAGAAACACACTGTGTTTCTGAGTGTGGGGGGAAAAGAATTTTAATGAAGCAACCTTCGCCTCTGACCCGATAATTTATCCCAAGAGAAGCCCAAAGGGCAAGTCGAAGGATAAATTAGCTTTAGACAAAGGCGGAAGATAAGAACCATTAAAACCCTTTTGGGAAAAAGCCGCGGACTGGTTAGGAATGATATCGGTAATATAGCATACTAGTGAAAATCAGCCAAGTGATAACTGATAAAGAAAGCTACAGTATAATGAGAGTATAATATCCAAAACAAATGATAAATATCAAATAAATTACCAAACTTCAATTTTTAAGTAGCGCTTCCAATATTATGGTTTCAATTTCATTTGATATTTGTGATCGGTTATTGGATATTGGCCATAATTCCTCTTCCTCAGCCGATTTAAACGCAAAATCCCCTTCGACTAGCGAGGGGATTTTGTATGAGAAACTTTGTGACTATTTATTTGACTTCTTCGATATTGATTGTCTGGCGGCCATATTTGCTGGCTTCTGCCTTGGTGCGAACCAGGAAATCGACCTTGCCGCTACGGGCCATACGATCCTTGACCGTATACCACTGCCCGTTGATCTTGAGCTTGGTCCCGAGCTTATAATCGTTCGAAGCCACTACTTTTTCGCCGCGATTCAGCAAATCTGTCAGGTTCTCACCGGTTGCCGTGACATTGTAACCGCCGTTTTCCGCCGGATCCGGCGTGTAAGCGGTGCCGACTTTGGTGTTCCCGCCGCGGGCTGAAGCGCCGTCAACCGAACGAGTCGTGCGCTGGGCCGTTTTCTGCCGATTCAGAGCCACCACCCGGGCTTTGCGCGCCGCCACCAACTGACTAGCCGAAGGAGTCGCCACGCTCTGTTGCGCCGCTTTGACTTGGCGCGCCTGAGCAATCTTGTTTTCTAATTCATTTCGCAGCTCTTTTCGCTGTTGGACGACGACCCGGTCAGCCGGGAAATCCAGTTTGGGCTTGGCCGATCGCGCCGCGAGAGCTTGCTTTACCGTCCCGACTCCGCTGATGATCATCACGGTGACAATCACCGCGGCGGCAAAAAGGGCCGTATACGGAGTCTTTTTAGCCTGGGTCAACACCTGGCGGACAATCGGCTTGCGATACAAGCCGTCCACCCAGTGCTTCATCATGCTAACTTGTTTTCGAATAGATGGTTTTCCTTGTTTAAGAGTAAGAAACCTTTTATTCGGTCTCTCCCCCCCACACTCAAGCTACAAACTATTACAACTTGAGTGTGGGGGGGGGGGTAACTAAGAAGCATCCTCATGAAGGATGCCTCGAGAAGGTATATTAGCAAAGGCACGAATTATGTCAACCAACTTAACCACCGACCGTCCACAATATCAAAAAAGCCGCCGCATAGCCTATTTTATGCCGAAAATGAAGGTCGCTTGCGGATGAGCACCCATATAAAACATATAAGCAACCAAGGCCATACCCACTAACACTAAAATACTGACGCCAATCCAAATGCTCATTTGGCGCTGGTCAAGCGGCTTGTGATTAGGATTTTTTTGTTCGTCCATGTAATTTTGGTTAATATTTTGTGTTCAAAGATATTGTATCAGAAATTCAGCGCAACAACAACCGCAAACATCGGCTACCCTTCAAAAAATTTTCCGTACAAACAAGCATCGTTCAGCCTGAGCGACCCCGTCATAGGCGGGGAAGTCGAAGGCTGGAGCGGGAGACCGGACTTGAACCGGCGACCTTCTCCTTGGCAAGGAGACGTTCTACCACTGAACTACTCCCGCTTACTCCCGCCAATGCGGGATACGGCGGGCTGGCCCGCCATAAACGGACCGCCGCTTGGTAAATTATACTATATACCTAATTGGCCTGCCAGAGGAAAGCGATGAATTAGATGTTCTGTCTGGCCGGCCAGACGAAGCTCCGCGAAGCGGAGCGTAGTCTGGTGCCGAGGGGGAGAATCGGACTCCCGACACCAGCATTTTCAGTGCTGTGCTCTACCACTGAGCTACCTCGGCTCACCTACGCTCTGCTTTCAGCAGAGCTTCGTAGAGCAAGCAACTTGGAATCAATCCACTGCCTGCCCTACGAAGCTTAACGAAGCTAAGCGTAGTGGGAGCTACCTCGGCTAAAACAATCTTTGGTCATTAGTCGTTAGTCTTTGGAATGCTCAAACAACTAAAAACTAATAAACAATTGGTGGGCAGTGAGGGATTTGAACCCCCGACCCCCTCGGTGTAAACGAGATGCTCTAACCACTGAGCTAACTGCCCAAACCACAGCTTCGCGCGTGAAAACTCAAAGTTCGAAATTCAAAGGAAGTCTAAAGTACAAATCTGAAACTCTTGTTTTTCATTTTGGATTTTAAAATTCCTTTGAACTTTGATTCTTTGAGCTTTAAACTTTGGGACTA
>CALEFQ010000033.1 GCA_937877125.1 uncultured bacterium
GGCATGTACGTCATCCTGAATTACATTTGGAATACCGTCCGGACCAAGCTGAAGAAGAGAATGCTGGTGGTAGATGAGGCCTGGTGGATGATGCAGTATGAGGATTCGGCGAAGTTCTTGTTCGGCCTGGCCAAGCGCGCCCGCAAATATTATCTGGGCGTCACGACGATCAGCCAGGACGTGGCCGATTTCCTTCATTCCGATTACGGCAAGGCGATTGTGACCAACTCGTCGCTCCAGATTCTGCTGAAACAGTCGCCGGCGGCGATTGACCTGATTGCCGACACTTTTCACCTGACTGACGGTGAGAAATATCTCCTGCTGGAGAGCGATGTCGGCGAGGGGATTTTCTTCGCTGGCCTGAAGCACGTGGCCATCAAAGTGGTGGCTTCCTATACGGAAGACCAGATTATCACCAGCGATCCGCGCCAGCTTTTGGAAATCCAGCAAGCTAAGCAGGAATTCGCGGACGAACAAGAGAAAAAATCGAGTTGATGAAACAGCTAATTCCTTAATCTTATAAGTAGCGCTATGGCCGGGGACGATGCGAAAACTAAAACCACGGCGGGAAAAGGCGGCGGAGGGAACCCAGGTGTGGGCGGCGCCGGTGTTTCTGCTGGCGCTAAAAACATGCCGGGTCAGGCCGGGGGTGCCAGCAGCGGGAGTGGGGGAGCAGCCGTAGGCAATGAAATGGGTGCCGGCGCCGGCGGAGCCAATGACCGCCGGATGGCCCAAAATTTAGAGGCGGCGCGCGGCGGTTTACAGCAGGCGGCGGAACAGTCATCTCCTTCTTTTCAGGCGGCTAGTGCCGTGGGTAGTGCTATCGGTGTCGGCGGATCAGCCAAATCAGATGAAGAATATAGTTGGCTCGATGCGCTCTGGGATGTGGTGGTGGTTTCGATAATGTTGTGGTGGGGAGAGGGTGTCGCTCCTCTTTCGAGTTGGCTGATGGAAGGTATGTCACTAAAAAATATCAAACGTTTTCTGGTTTTCGCAATGATCGTGACGCTGCTAATCGCTTTGGTATTTCTATTTTTCGGTCTTATTTCCAGCTTGGCTTGGGCAATTATTAATAAAATCTCTTTGGGTCTTTTCAAAAAATAGATGACGGAGACATTCAAATACCAATTAATGATCAAATACAGTGCGGTAATAGCGGCGCTCTCGTTTTTTATTTTTGGTCTGCCGATGCCAGTTGGCGCCGAGCAGACATTTTCCCATGCCGATATCCGAATTACGTCGGAATCGAGCGGCGATACCTGGAATATCGGCTCGTTGGTGGGGGATAAGGCGATTACCAACGGGGTTTTGACTTTTGAAGCCAAAGGATTTCGCCAGGATGATCCGGAAAATTCCAAGCGGCAGGTTATGGCGATGTATGACGCCGACCAGCCGACACTGTTTGATAACCGCGGCTATTTCATGCATTTTCGTAAGCGTGTTGATGTCCCGCAGTTGAGCAATCAGCCCGGCATCCAGTTCAAAGGCGCCATTGATTGCGACTGGTTTGAGCCGGAAGCAAATTTTGCGACCGAGCCCTGGAATCCGAATACCAAGTATAAATTTATCTTAGGTTGGGATCAAGACGGGGCCACGCTGACAGTGGAGAACGAGACCGGCGGCAGTTGGTCGGGCAGTGTCGGCTATACCTATCCATTTTTGGCGGCCAGCCAGGAGGTAGCCTTCGGCTCAGCTGGTTTGGCCAGCAGCAGCGCCTTCCCGGCCGAACCGGGACTGGAGTATACAAATATTTCCCTCACGGTCAATGTGACCGAAGAACCGGACACCTTGGGAGGATATCCTTTGTGTGAAGAATCGTTTCGGCTGGATCCGGGCATCAGGGAAGATGAGCCCGGCACCGACTCCGGCGATCCTTACGATGATCCCAATAATCCATACGACCAGTGCGCCTGCGAGCCGATCGACGGCATAAATTCTTTGCCGTGCGAAGATCCTAAGGCCGGAAAGGATGAATTTAAGCTGACGGATCCGCCGTTTCGAATAAGTGTCAGGACCAATGATGTCGGTTTCCCAACTGGATTGAAACTCAAGCCTCTTTGGACCTTTGACCGTATTGCCGGAGCTTTTTGGGACAAGGAAGAGGCGGATGAATCCAGTCCGGCGATTGATCTCAAACTGTCGCCGAACAACGTGACCAAAGGCGGCGAAATGAACGTCACGATCGCGCCGCAGCATTTTCGGACCACGGTGCGAAATTTGTACCAGAACTGGTGCGTGACGCGCGGCGATACCGGTGCGACCAAGAGCTATAATGAAATTATTGCCGGCGGCCAACCGGCCCAAACCTACGGCTCTTTGAGCTGGGAGAATTTAGGCTGCTGCAGTCCGTTGACCCGGGCGGTGAAAACCGACGCGGATAATGACGGCATGGATGACGAATGGGAGCGCACTCACTTTTTAGGGCGGACCGTCAACGGCGTCGTGGTGACCGAAGCCAATATCAACGAAGTAGTTTTGCCGGACGATGATTTAGATCATGACGGCTATTTTGCCCGCAAATTTGTCTCTAAAGAGAAACGGCCAATCACGGTCGCGCCGGCGCTGATTGATCATCTGGGACGGGCGTATTACCCCGGTGACGGCGACGCGAAGCTGACCAATGTGGAGGAATTCATTCTCGGTACCGATCCGATGGACGGCGACAGTGATAACGATGGCTGGGGAGACGAAATGGACTATATGGGCATCGGCGCGACCACATTTACTTTTCCGGTGGAATTGGCCCCCGGCCCCAACGGCTATTACCTGGTCACGGCCATGGCGGCCGGAATCAACAGCACGGGAGACGTGGCGATCGCCGCGCGCACGAAAAAATTCGAAGTTTCGGTGGGTGAAAACTTGGAAGTTGATTTGTCCAGCACGCAGGACAATTTAGTGATTGATGAACAGTTCCCGGGAGGTTTCGTCAAGCTTGACGTGCAGGTTACTAGCGGTGAGGTTGAGCCGGAAGATTTGTATTTCGAATGGTTTTTTGACGGACAGCCGGTTTGCGACCTGGAAAACTATAGTCATTTTTGCCAAATGGGTCGCGACAGCATTGAGCTCGGGGGCGCGGGTGACGGCAACCGGCTGATTGATTTGCCGGGCTTAAATGGCCAAGTCGCTAATCTGAATCCCGGGACCCCGTATTTGTTTACCGTCCGCGTCACCGATCCGGCCACGCGACGCAGCGCCGATGCTTCTTTATACTTGCCGATTGCTCAGGCTTTCCATCTGACCACAGCCTGTTCCGAGTCAGCCGGCGATTCGGTCGGCCTGCCGACTGACACCGGCGCAGCGACTACTATTTGCGTGGAAGAATTCCAGGCGGGAAAGCCAGCCGCCGTCAATTTAACCAACGCCAATTGGCAATGGTCGGTTGACGGTCTGGCTGATCAGCAGCAATCCGGAGTCGGGAAAACAACATACTCTATTTCCGGTTCGGAAATTAATTCGGGCCAGCCTAAATTGATGGTAG
>CALEFQ010000034.1 GCA_937877125.1 uncultured bacterium
AATTACTGCTTCCGCGGGACTAACTCTAGATTCCCGCCCCAATTCGGTGATTTTTTTACCGACAAAAGCGAGATTCGAGCTTTGGGCAATAGTCAATCCGCTGAAATCATGGCCGCTCTTGATCATCTCGGCTAAAATTTTTGAACGTAATTGCGGACTACGCAGTTTTTCCATCATCGCGTGGCGCCCACCCTGGGTAACCCAATCCGGCAGATAAGTGTAGAGAACCGTCCCGGTAATGGCGTAGGGATAAAGATCAAAATTGATATTAACTTGCTGATTAGCCGCCTGTTCGATATGGGACAAAGCTTCTTTAAACAAAGGGAAATTATTTTTGCCCTTGGCTTTGAATTGGGAAATCTCCACTGGAACCGCCGTGGCTTTACCGACAGCGATCGCCTCGTCGACGGCTGACACTAAGCCGGCACCTTCGTCGCGCAGCGCCGTGGCGTAAATGCCATTATATTTGGAAACAATTTTCACCAGGCGGATTATTTCCGCCACCTTGGCGAATTTACCGTGCGAATAAGTCAAGCCCGTGGAAAAGCCGAATGCCCCTTCGTACAAAGCCCGGTCCAGCATTTTCTCCGCAATCTTGAACTCCGGTTCCGTAAAATCACGGACCGCATCTTTAATCAATCCCCGCTTCAAGGTAATATGTCCCACCAAGGTCCCGAAATTTACCGCCAATTTCTGGCGCTCAATTTCGGCCAGCAATTCCGAAACCGTCAGCCAGTTCAAAGTTATTTCTTCGACATTGGTCCAGCGCCGGATAGTCTGAATCGTTTCCGGAGAAGCCAGGGGAGCCAGTGAAGTGCCGCTGCCGCCCCCGATCATCGTCGTAATGCCCTGCTGAGTCAGACTCTCTAAATGGGGGAAATTAAACATCGTCCAGTAGCCGTCGCTATGGTTAAGCAAATCAATGAATCCCGGAGCGACAATTTTTTCCTTGGCGTCGATAATCAGTCCGGCGCGGTCGCTTTTCAGCTCACCGACTTTGGCGATCTTGCCCCGTTTGACACCAACATCGCCAGAAAACTTCCGCCGGTTCGTACCGTCAATAATCAGCCCGTTTCGAATGATAATATCGTACATATTTTTTCGGATCAAAAATGAAATCCAAAGCTCAAAAGAAAAATGTTTTTGAACTTTATCTTACCAGTTTTGATCGTTAACGATTCTTTTCTTCAAAATAATCAAAGCGCTGGGTCAAGAAAATTACTTTCGGATCGCCGGAATCGCTTTCCTGGATGCCGGTTAGCTCATATTGTTCGCCGCCAGTGCACTTATAGGCGTAATAATACTTCGGGGACTGCGGATCCGCCGGAACTTCTTTCAGATACTTCAAAAGTTTTTGGTGTACTTCCGCCTGATCATTACTGAGATTAACGGCTTCCGGGGCTTCGGGATAGACGCGATCATCGTCATAAATTTTTTCCAGGGCGGCCTTGATCGCCAGCAGATCAACTTGGCGTTTTTGATTGCGCTCCGCCCGTTCCTGGCCGGCCGATTCCTGGGCCGGATCAGTCGTGCTCGGCGTCGCGGAAACCACTTTTTCAAAAGGCGAGACAAGAAACAGCCCGCCGTAATCGGAAAAAACGGTTTCCACTTTTTCGCCGCCGATTTCCGGCACCATAACTTCAACCTGCTGTTTATGCAAATAACGAGTTCGGGGATCAATCCATATTTTTCCCCGAACTTCCGCCTCGGCCGGGATTTCGTCAATCAATAAGCCCAAGGGTTTGATCGCTTCACCCACCGCTTCTTGAGAATATCCGAATGAATAAACGGCGTAATTCTCTGCCCCGATCTGTTCATCTTTCTCGCGGGCGACCTCCCCCCGATCCAGGGAAAAGTTCAAGAAAGCCAGCGGTTCCACATTCAAAAAGGGCACATACTCCGGGTTAACCGAATGGTCGACCCATTCTGCCTGACCGGCATCGCGCGTGTACTTTTTTCCATTAAGACTAGCGAACTCCTGTTCCGCCGAAAAAGGCAGTTCTTTCATAAAAACTTCCGGACCGGTTATTTTCATTCGCCCCAGATAATCAGACGGCAATTCCACCTCAACCACCGCTTCGACCGCAATATCGGCGCTGTCCGGAGCAGTTAGGGTGTGTTCGATCACCAGATCAACAGTTCTTATTTTCGCCATTTTTTCGGCCACTTCCCGGACAGCCTGGCGCGGATCCTCCGGCAGCTTGGCTCCCCATGATTGCCAGAGCCAAAGAATCAAGCCGAATACAATAATACCCAGCAAAACCCAGCTATAGTACTTCGGCGGCGCTTTTTTGGATTTTTTGAGAAACATGCCAACTAAGTCAAAAGTAATAAGTCAAAAGTCAAAAGTGCGATGATCGATTCTTTTGACTTTTGATCTTTGACTTTTGGCTTACCCTCGTCCAATCAACCCGATTGCTAATCCGATAATGGCGAACACCGCCCCAATGACCCAGAACCGCATCGTCACCTTGGTTTCCGGCCAGCCCTTATATTCAAAATAGTGGTGCAGCGGGGCAATCGGCCAAATTTTGCGGTGGAATATTTTTTTAGACGAGATTTGCAGCAGGGAAGAGCCGGTATCGATGACAAAAACAAAACCGATAATCGGCAAAACCAGCACGGAATTGGTCAGCATGGCCACGACCCCGAGAGTCGCCCCCAAGGCCAGCGAGCCAGTATCACCCATGATAAAACGGGCAGGATAAATGTTGAACCAGGTATAAGCCAGGAGCGCGCCCATGACCGTGCCGCAAAAAACCGCTAGGCCGATTTGTCCGCGCGCGAAAGCGATCGCGCCGAAAGCGCCGAAAGCCATCGACGTCAAACCGCCGGCCAGACCGTCCAGACCGTCGGTGATATTGACCGCGTTGGCCGTGGAAACAATCACCAGCATGAACAGGGGGAAATACCACCAGCCGATTTCCAGGTCGCCCCAAGCCGGAATATGAATCGTGCTCCACCCCAGTTTATAATAAAACCACCAAGCGCACAGGGCGGCCAGCGCCAGCAACAGTATCCATTTCAATTTGGAACTGATCCCGGCGTTTCGACCGATGCCTTTGACGTTCATGACGTCGTTGATGATGCCGATCACCGCGAAACTGCCGATGGCGAAAAGCGGTAAGAATGTTTGGGAACGGTCCAAATTAAAAATTACCGTGAGCAGCATAACTACAAAAACAACCAGGATTCCAGCCATCGTCGGCAAATTGCGCTTGATCTTGCCGGAATGTAATTTTTGGATGATCGGAGTCTGCTCACCCGTGACGGCCGATTGGGTCTGTTGTTTTTTCCAGAATTTGTATTTGTACAAAAAATGAGTCAGGACCGGCGTCAGCAACATCGACAAACCAAAAGCCCCGATCGCCATCGCCAGCAAAAAAATCAGGTCATTTACCTTTTCGGGATCTTGAAATTCAAATAGTTCAAGCATAGGAAGATAATTCAGAATTCATAATGCAAAACTAGCTTAGATAATTAACTAAAAACACCAGTTTTGCACAGTTTTAGCTACTTATAAATTACCATAAGAACCCCCCCTTGTCTACTGGAAAAACTCCTTGACCGGCCCCTGAATAATTGTTAATTTAGCCCTAGTTTTCTCATAAACTGCTAACAAAGGAGGTCTTTATGGCAGTAATAAAAAATCCCATAAACATCACCCTGGCCATGGCCATTTTATTCGTTGCCGGCTTGGCTTACATCTGCTTGCGGGCAGAGGCTGCACCACTATGGGAAGTACAGGAGGTCAAGATTTTAAACATTACTTACTCTCCCAAGGGTGATTCGCCTCAATTGCTGATCTTGCCACGCTCAAGCCAACTTTTCAAGAAAGTAGAGATTATCAGCTGGACCGAATCCAAGTCACTTTTGGCCGGCGACAAATGGCCCCAACCCCTTGATACCATCTGGCTCGCTAAAAGCAATTTCAGCAGAACAATTGAAGGGCATGATAATTGCAACCTGATCATGTTTACAGACAAAAGCACTCTGGATACTTTTTTATCTCAACACCAAGATTTCGGCCTGGGAAGTAACTAGCTCTGTCTGTGGATCAACCATAAAAGCGCGACCTTCCGCCGCGCTTTTTCATTATTTCTAAGTTATTTCACTCTTGGCTTGTTTGTTACCACTGGTATTTTTCGTAGACGAAATCAATCAATTTCTTGCCCTCCGCGAAACGATTGGGGCTATTAAGGATAACGGTAATAATCCGGTGTCCGGCGGGATTTTTAGCCACTAGAACCACCGACTCACCCGCCTCATCGGTAAAACCAGTTTTGCCGCCCTCAATCAGGGGATCATCGACTTTCAGCAATTCATTCGTCGTTGACACGTGAGACACCCGGTCCGAATTCAAGATCGCGACATCACATTCTTTCATTTTATTGATATCGCTGAAAGTCTTGTTTTCCATGGCGTGCGACATCAGCAAGGCGATATCAAAGGCGCTGGAATAGTGCCCGACCTCGTCAAAACCGTGAGGATTACGGTAAAACGTTTGCCTGAGCCCAAGTTCCACCGCTTTTTCATTCATCATCTTAACAAAATTATCGACCGTCCCGCCCACATGGTGCGCCGAAGCGTAAGCCGCGTCATTGGCTGACTTAATCAGAGTGGCGCGTAAAAGATCGCCTAGCAAAACTTGCTCGCCGCTGCGCAAATCAATATCCGAGCCGGTCTCGATCACGTCCTCCTGGGTGACATGAACTACGTCACCGAGATTCCCTTTTTCCAAGACCAATAAGGCCGTCATCAATTTGGTAATCGAAGCCATGGCCATTTTTTCCCGCGCGTTAGATTCAAACAGAATCTCTTTGGTAGCCGCGTCCAGCACGATAGCCGCCTTGGCGTTGACCGCGACGGTTGAATCCGCGCCGATTTTGCCGGGTAAAGGCGACAAGGTACTGATCACTTCCGAAGCCACCCGACTGTCCGACAGCCCTTCCGCTTCGGCCATGACATATTCCTTTTGCGGAGTATAGCTTTGTAGCGCGGACGCCAAAACATCCTTGGAAGAAGCACTAATCCCAAGCTGGGAAATCAAGATGAAAAAAATTGTGGCCAATTGGCTAAGCATCATCGAAAAAATAGCACGAATTTAGTTTTTTGTCAAAACAAAAACCCTTGGGTTAGGGTTTTTGTTTTCAAGCTTTACCTTAAGCGGAAAGATTCCACCATCTTATCGACAATCGCTTCCGTTTCCGAGTCCATTTTGGCATTGAGATATTGCGTTCCGTTTTTGTGAAGACAGGTCAATATGTACTCCCGGTCGCCAACGTCGAATAGCGGGCCGTTGCCGTGCCCCGGTTTGTTGTAGTGGAAGCTACTGTGTTGCCGGCCCTGATCATAGAACAACTCATAAAATTTTTGGATTTCGATACCAGAAAAAGACAGTTTCCGCCCAGCTTCAATTTCGGTCCAGCCGATTCCTGTCGGCCCGATAGAAAACGACTCGCTTGATTTTTTGGTAACCAAATGAAAGTCAAAACTGCCGGGACCTTCAAATACCACCGCTATGCCGCTATGAGGCGGATCCATAAACTGATTATTCTTTGTATCCATAACCGGTGTTTTTGGATTGGAGACTTTCCAATTTTTGGGATATTTGATTTCATAACCGTAATAATCATTGACGTAAGTATTCCAGCCAGCATAAGGATCCGCCGCAGTTGCGGTTGGGGTCGGAGTTGGGGTAACGCTAGGCGTAGTCGTCGCGACGGGAGTCGGTGCCGGCACGGCACTGACCTGGTTTTGAGAAATCTGCCGTTCCAATTCGGCAATCCTTTTCTGATTATCCATCCACCACCAGATACCGACCGCCACGATGGCACAGATAATAACCAACAGGATGATGACCATCCAGTTGGTTTTGTGAACAGGTTTTGGTTGATTGGCGTTGTCCATAATTTTTATTTTATTTTGCTAAAAATCAAGCGCCAGAACTAATTAAAAATTATTCACCGGATTATACCGCAACTCTGCAGATTCCAAGTCGTCTGCCTACGCCACTCTAATATTTTTTGTTAAATTAATCTAAGCCCGGCTTTCATTTTTCGCTTGCCACTTTTCCCATTCTTGCTTCACTACATACCGGTTTTTTCGCTGAGTATCACTTAGTGCTTCCAAAAAACCTTTAAATTCCTCGGCGGCCGCCCGACGCTTGGAAAATTCCATTTTAATGATATCAATGGCTTCTTGCATTTTTTCGTCACTGGAATTTTCGATATCAACAACGAATGTTTCGCTATCATTGGCCCAGCGCGAAAGCATAATTTTTTTGACTCGGAAATGATCCGCGGATATTTTATCAGCAATCCATTCCTGTCCCTCAAATCCATTATTATAAACCCCGCGTAAAACCGGACTGATTTGGGGTTTTCTAATTTCCAGCCCATTAGTATCTATTTCAAGGAAGACCCCGCAACTCGGAAGGGGAATACGATTGGCATATCCATCTTGACCGGAAAATGGCGGGACCGGAACGGAATCAACTCCCTGTCCGCCTTTCGCATACGCAGTTTCTACCATGTCAGGGTTAGTTGACATATAAACACCTAATTCATTCCCATCACCAATTTTTGACGGATCATCTTTTGAAACCGTTCCCGGAACTAATGGCTGGCGGAGACGTTCGACCGTTAATTCTTCCGGCTTGATAGTAATCGCCCGAAACAATTTTTCGGGGCGTGATTCACTCTCAGGAGAATCAGGAAATTTCCAATCTTGAAAATTTTGCTGGGCACCTTCCGGGTTCATTATTTTAAAATTATACCTAGGTAACTTCCGCCTGATTTTAAAATTATTCTAATTTTTCCAGCTGATTAGTTTCTCTTTTAACCGGTATGGTAACCGGCTGGGAAGACTCCGGTTTTGGGCTCGTCTCTGTCGGTATTTCAGTGTCAACCGCCGATTTATTTGCTGGAGAAATATCAGACTTTGCCGGCTCCCCCGTCGCATCAGCTTCTCCCGCCGCCGCCACTTTCATGTTTTTTTCCAACATTTTCATCGCCTGGCTCTGATTGAGCGAAGCGAACTCGGGCAGATCCTGGATCTTCGAAATCCCTAGCATTTTCAGCAAATCAAAACTTATCACGTATTCAAACATACGGGCGTCCTTGGACGAGCGTTTACGGTCGACCAAGCCGCGCATCAGCAGATTCCGCAGCATGATCGTGCTATTGACCCCGCGGATAAAATCAATCTCGGGCCTGGTAATCGGCTGGCGGTAGGCGATAATCGAGAGCGTTTCCAGCGCCGCGCGCGAAAGATTGCCCTCGATATCTTCTTTCAGAAAAGGCTCGGTCACAGTGCGCGTCTCGCCGTGCGAAACTAATTGCGCTTCCCCCGCATTTTGGAACAATTGAACGCCGCGTTCACTGGACTGATAATCGCGTTCTAATTCTGCCAGCGTCGTCTTGATGCCGGCTTCATCCGATTGGACAAACTTAGCCAAATCAGCCAACGCCACCGGCCGTCCGGCGACAAACAAGAGGGCCTCAACTTTTTGCTTCAAACTAGCCATCAAATTAAGATATAAGATTTAAGAAATAAGATATAAGATCGGAAAAATGGGTCTTCTTACATCTTATATCTTATTTCTTATATCTTTTTCAGCTCTATTTCCCCAAACACCTGATCTTGCCTCACATCGATCACGCGCTGTTTCATCAATTCTAGCATAGCTAGAAAAGTAACGATAACTTCCATCTTGGATTTAGAATCATGCAGTTTATGAAAACAAGTGTTAATTTTTTCGGTCAGCGTGCTTTTTATATGCTCGATTTTGTCTTCCAGGGAAACCACGTCCACCATGACTTCTTCTTCCAAATGGTCCATCTGGGGCACCGCGCCCAAAACCGAGGCAAAAGTCGCCCGCAGAGTTTCCGCCGTTAGATCTGGCGGCGGGCTGAAGACTTTTTCTTCTTCCAGAAAAATCTGACGGCCGAAAGAATAATGTTTTTTCTCCAACAGACGGCGTAAACCCTGTCCCGCTTGCTTGAATTTCTTATATTCCTGGAGACGCAGGGCTAATTCCTCGGCACTAAGTTCCTCGTCTTCACTAAGTTCCAGCTGAGGCAATAAAGCCTTGGACTTAATCAGAATCAACCGGGCGGCAATTTCCAAGAAATCAGCGATATCGCGCGAACTCAAATTTTCAATCTGGTTCATGTAATCCAAATACTGGTCGGCGACCTTGGCCAGGCTGACCTGGGTAATGTCCATTTCTTCTTTCTCGATCAGCTGCAGGAGCAAATCGAGCGGACCGGTAAATTGAGCGAGTTCAACACGATACATGGAAATAATATTCAAACAATATCAAATCACAAATAATAAATATCCAATAAAATTTAAGCCTTAATGTCGGAATACCCGTTTTCAAAATTCAAGCTTGAATTTTATTTGTTATTGGTTATTTGTGATTTGATATTACTTCGAGAATCTCCCCGCCACCGCTTTCTCTAATCTCAAGTATTCTTTCGGCGTCATTACCACCGAATCGGTGAAAGATCCGGCATTGAGAATGATTTTTTTACTGCTATCCAGCCCTTTATCGTAAAAAGTTTGCAAATCATAGAGACTGCCGAAAGGCACCAGCGCCCCGACTTTTTTAGTCACCATTTTCTTGATAGCCGTTTCCTTTGTCAATTCTACCTTTTTAACCAGTTTCGGTTTGGTCTCAGCCTTTTTGGCCTCTTTCTTGCGGGTGTCATTGATTAGTTTCTTCAGCTTATTCTGATCAAATCGTTTGGTTCCGGGCAAAATGACGAAAACGTAATCGCTATCGGTTTTTACGAATAATGTTTTAGCCACACTTTTCAAATCCACGTGCAAAGTCTGGGCAGTGTCATAAGTAGTAAACACCTTCTTGTGCGCTAAAATTTCATACTTAGCCTTGTTGGCATCGAGAAATTTTTGGAATTTTGGTAGAAGTGGCATAGATTTAAAGTCAAAGGTCAAAAGTCAAAAGTAAAAAGCTGGGAACTTTTGACTTTTGATTTTTGACTTAGTGATGGTGGTGATGGTCTTCGCCGTCAAACAACGCCACCACGTAAACATAATGTAGCGGCTCGTTTCCGTCGTTGCGGACATTGTGGCGGACATTGGCCGGCAGATATACCGCATACCCGGCCGCCAATTTGGTAGGCCGACCCTTTTCAATGATGGTGGCCGTACCTTTTAATATCAATATCAGTTCTTCTCGCTGGTCAGTAATATGCTCGCCGACCTCTTCGCCCGGCGCCAATACCTGAAACCGCGATTTTAGATACCGCGACACCGGCGGGGCAATAATCCGATCCGGCTTATCCAATTTCTTTATAATCATGATACTACTTAAAATTAAATCTTAATATCTTAGTTTTCTTAACGTCTTAATATCTTTTTTAACTGCTAGTGAGCTGCCCGCACCCCGCCCCGGCGTCTTTTCCAATATCGTCAAATTCCGTCACTTCATAGCCTTTTTCCGCGACATATTCTTTGAGGATAGCAAATTTATCAGATTCGCGGTAGGGGAAATCTCGGCCAGTCACCTGATTAAGATGCGAGAACATGATCCGAAAATGACGCGGATCCAGCAACTCCAGCAACTGATCAATCACCTTGTAAGAATCATTGAAATTTTTCAGTAAAAGATAATTGACCGTCACTTTCTCGCCCCGCTGTTTGGCCCAGCGGCGCGCCGCCTTGACCACTTTTTTTATATCTATCAGCGTCTGAATTATCTGCTCCCGCAAATAAGCCGTCGGCGCGTGCAGTGACAACTGCAGGGAAATCGGCCAGCGCTCCCAGTGCCGCAGTGTTTTTTCGCGCAAGCCAGTGGTTGTTACCTTGATCAAGGCGCCGGGATAATGCTTGAGGAAATACTTGATCGCCTTAGATACCGCCGCTTCATTATCGGTCGGCTCGCCGATACCGTTGAAAAGAATTGATAACTGAAAGTATTTTTTGCCGGCCAAGATTGTTTCCAGCTGGCCGACAATTTCTTTCCAGGTCAAATCCCGGATCAGCCATTCTTCCGAGCAAGCGCAAAAAGAACAGCCGACGCCGCAGCCCACCTGCGACGACAAATAAACTTCGGCTTGCTCCTTTGATTTGCGATAAACCGATTCGATTTTTTCCCCGTCAGACAAAACAAACGTATACTTCTCGATCACTCCGCCGGGAAGATCAAAAGACTTTTTGTTTTGGACCGTCAAGATTTCAGCCATGAGAAACTGATAGGGCAGAGACCGGCAAATCGCCTCTTTTAATTATTATGCCGGGTATAATTAATCGGGAAAAAATATTTTTTCAAACGATAGGGGAGCCCTTACACTCAAGCTGCTTGAGTGTGGGGTCTCCCCTCTTATGATTTTAATGATTTATTATTTTACAATTTTCACATGCAGCTCCTTCAGCTGCTTTTCCCCCACTTCACTTGGCGCGCCGGTCATCAAATCCTGGGCGTTGCCGGACAGCGGGAAAGCGTAAACATCGCGGATGCTATGGCAATCAAGCAAGAGCATCAAAATGCGATCCACGCCCGGAGCGGCGCCGCCGTGAGGAGGCGCCCCGAACTTCAGGGCTTCCACCATGTGACGGAATTTCTGGTCAACCTGCTCCTTGGTATAACCGGCCAGACCGAACGCCTGATACAATAATTCCGGCTTATGATTACGGATGGCGCCGCTACCCAGTTCATATCCATTGGCGACCATATCGAATTGCTGGGAGCGAATTTTGGTCTTGTCTTTTTGCTGCAACGCTTTTTCCTCTCCGACCGGCATGCTGAAAGGATTATGCTCAAAATCAAGCTGGCCGGTTATCTCGCTAACCGAATACATCGGGAAATCGTAAACCCAAGCCCAGGCAAGCACCCCGGGATCGGCTAATTTCAACATTTCAGCGACCCGAGAGCGCACTTTCCCCAGAGCCTTGACCACGATTTCCCATTGATCGGCCGCGAAGAAGACAATATCGCCGTCTTGCGCCTTGGTTCCAATCTTAATGGAGGCGATTTCTGTTTCGGACAGAAATTTCAAAATCGGCGAAACCGGCTTTTCTTTAAACGAAATATAGGCCAGCCCGCCCAGTCCCTGCTGCTTCGCTAATTCCGTCAGCTCGTCGATCTGCTTACGAGTCAGCCTGGAGCCTTGCGGCACGCGCAAAGCTTTGAGCAAGCCGCCTTTCGCTAAACTCTTGGCGAAAACCTGAAATTTGGTGGCCGCAAATACTTTAGTGACATCGACAAATTTCAATTCATAACGCAAATCCGGCTTGTCCGAACCGTAGGTGTCCATCGCCTCGTCCCAGGACAAACGCGGGAACGGCTTGGCCATCACTTTCTTTTTGGAAAATTTTTCCGTCAGTTCAATGAAAAACGGCTCCAAGAAATTAATCAAATCATCGCGCTCCACGAAACTCATTTCAAAATCAATTTGGTAGAAACTGCCGGGATGGCGGTCGGCCCGCGGATCTTCATCGCGAAAACAAGGCGCCATCTGGAAATACCGGTCAAACCCGCCGACCATCAGCAATTGCTTGAACTGCTGGGGAGCTTGCGGCAGGGCGTAAAACTTGCCGGGATGTAGACGCGAAGGCACCAGATAATCGCGCGCGCCTTCCGGACTGGAATTGGCCAGGATCGGCGTTTGCACTTCCACAAAGTCGTGCTGATGAAAATATTCGCGCGTGAACCGGAAAATTTCGTCGCGCTTCCTCAGTAATTCCTGAAAATAACGATGCCGCAAATCCAAGTAGCGGTATTTCAGTCTCAATTCTTCGTTGGCCGTGCTTCTTTTTTTGTCGTTGATCTCAAATGGCGGTGTTAGCGATTTTGACAGCACCGTAATCGCTTCCACGGCGACTTCGATCTCCCCCGTAGCCAGATCAGGATTGACCATGCTGGCCGGACGGGCGCGGACTACCCCCTCAACTCGGATCACAAACTCCGGCCGACAACTGTCCGCCGTCGAAAAAACATCTTTCTTCTGCGGATCAAAAACCACCTGGGTCAACCCGTAACGATCGCGCAAGTCAATAAAAATCAAACCGCCATGATCGCGCCGGGAATTGACCCAGCCGCTTAAAACAGTTTTTTTACCGACGTGTTTCTTGTTTAGTTCGCCGCAAGTATTGGTACGGAGCATTAGATTAAAGTCAAAAGTAATAAGTCGAAAGTAAAAAGTTCCACACTTTTGACTTTTGACTTTTGACTTTTGACTTAGTCAATCAGCTGTTCCTGCTGTAATACTCTAAACGCCTGCTTCAATATCCCCACCTTGCTCGGATGTGGCGTCAATAATTTTTGAGCTTCAGGAAGCGTCACCCAGCGGTAGTCCGTAATTTCTTCCGGCTGCGGCTTTACGTCTCCGGCCGTGACTACTCCCAAAAAATATTTCGCGTCTTTGGAAATATCTTCTCCCGGTAGGGAATAAAACCAGTTTTCCGTAAAAACAGCGTTATCAATCAAAGAAATATTATCGATCCCGGCCTCTTCAAACAATTCCCGACGGGCAGTGGCTCGGTCATCTTCCCCGACTTCGGACCGGCCCTTAGGAAACATCCAATGACCATGCTGCTTACTTTTCAGCAATAAAAACTGGACGTGATCCCCCTTGATCCAAACCGGGATGATACCGGCGGAATGCTCTCTTTTCATAAGTCAAAAGTAAAAAGTCAAAGGTCAAAAGTTTAATCATTATAATTTTTACTTTTGATTTTTGGCTTTTAACTTAATCAAACAAACTGCTCCAAAAGCCTTTTTTCGGTTCCGCCTCTTCCGGAACGGGCATTTGTTCCTCCGCGGCCAAGCGCGCCGCGACGGCCTTGATCCGCTCTACCTCACGTTCCACTACATCCCCCGCCTGGTCGGAAGAACGCGCTTCTTTCACGTGCATCGGCCGGCGCCAATCGTAATGCAAATCAATTTCGATTTGCGTCCCCTGAAAACGAACATGG
>CALEFQ010000035.1 GCA_937877125.1 uncultured bacterium
ACGAGATATCCACTCGTGACTGGAGTTCAGACGTGTGCTCTTCCGATCTTTTCGAGTAAATCCTTATGACGAAGTGACTAATGGAGTCAATTTCGGTCCGATCGGCCAGGGTGAGGGCGGCGGCTGGGGACGGATGCTGGAACAGCTTATTTTCGAACCGGCGCAAAGCGCGGACCGGGTGATCCAGGAGCTCAATTCCAAAGAAGGCGAGTTTTTCACCAGTAAACCATATCAGGCGACCGTCGGCCAGCACACCGTCGTCAAATACGCGATCAGCACCTTGGGTGATTTTTACGGAATGATCGTGGTCGGTCCGAAGTCCAATTATCATTTCACTTACTGGGGTGATGCTTCCAAGCCGAATGAATCTTTCGAAGCGCTGGAAAATATTGTGAAGACAGTTCAGTTTATCTAAGCGTTATTCCCGGATTAGCAGTAGCGGCCTGCCGAATCGGCGGGCCGCTGTTTTTGATTGGCTGGTCGGATTTGCGCTCCGAAAAAAGGAGTAGCCTGCCGATTCGGCAGGCCACTCCTGTTAAGATGTTATAGTGCTAAATTATTTATCTGCCGCCGATCGCCAGATTGACGCCGCCGCGGAAGTTACTGGCGTAAGCCATGAAGCTTTTCACTTTCTCTAGGCGGTTATTAACCATGGTGAAGACTTGCACGTTCGATGTCTGCGGCGCGGTGGGGGCGATGGCGATTTCCTCGGTGCCGTCGTCATTGAGGTCGCCGACCGCCGTCTTGTATCCGGCGCGCAAGCTCGGCGAATAGACGATTTTGCTGGCGACTTTTTCCAGCTGATTGCGGTCATTGAGGCGATAAATGAGGAGATTCGGCCCGCCGCTATGAGCCGGGGTCAGGACGATTTCTCCTTTCCGGTCGGCATTGACGTCGCCGCTACTCAAGTTGACTCCGCCGGCAAAACTTGATCCGTAAGCCATTTCCCAGTCGAGCAGATTTAGTTTGCCATTTTCTTCCCGATAGACGCGGACATTGCTTTTCCCGTTCATCGGCGCGGCGACCACTTCATCCTTGCCGTCGCGATTCATATCAACCGCGGTGAGATTGACGCCGTCTCGGTTGCCGCTGCCGTAGGCGAGAATCGCGGCTTTTTTATTGAATTTACCTTTTTCATAGCGGAAAACTCTAACTTCCGGGCCGGCGGTGCGTTCGCTCGGTGCGATGACGATGGAGGGATAGCCGTTAGCATCGGTATCGCCGGCAACTAAGTTGTATCCGCCGCGGATATTGCCAGAATAGGCGGTGAATTGAGTCATCAGGCTGAGTTTTCCCTTGTCATATTTGTAGACTTGGACCTGTGGTCCGCCGGAAGCGGCCGGGACGACCGCGATTTCTATTTTGCCGTCATTGTTGAAATCGCCGGTAGCGACATTCAATCCGCCGCGAAATCCGGGAGCGAGCGCGGTCACTTCAGCCAGACGGTCACCGTTTTTCTTGTAGACGCGCAATTTTGGTTCCACGCCCGCGCCGGCGTAAGGCGACAATTTCATCTACCCCGTCGCCGTTAATGTCTGCGGTCTGGACTTTGAATTCGGAGCGCCAGTCGGTATTGAAAGCGTTGATGGGACGATACGGTTGGGCGCCGTCGTATTTGAAAAATTTGTATTGGGGACCGCCTTGGGAAGCGGGGGCGGTGGCGATATAGCCGTTGCCGATGCGGAACATGCCGCTCCAGTCCGTCGATTCATAGGCGCCAATATCGATACCGCGGCCTTGGGGGCGCGGCGTGCCTTCGATGTCATCGGGCGGGGCGGTGGTCTCGGTGCCGGCATCGATCAGGAGTGAGGAAGGATTAAGCGAATAATCGCCGTGCTCTTTATCGGCAAATTCCGGGTCATTTTGCCGGTCATTTTCGCTGGGCATGACCTGGGTGTAGCTGGCCTCGGTGATGTCGTAAAAAGCATTATTCTCACTAGTGAAAGTTTTGACATAGCCGTCGTCTCCGCCGTTATAGAGGCCATTTTTTGCCTGGGCGATGATGTTGTTTCGCGTATTGACTACCGTTTGATTGCCGGGTCCGTAAGTATTGGTGTAAGCGGCAATTGCGTTGGCCCCGATGTCATGCAGGGTATTGTTGGTAACAGAAATTTCGTCATATCGGGTCGAACCTTCATCATCAATGCTCAAATAAATGCCGTAGCCGTTAGTGGTGATCAAATTGTTATAAATACTGGCGCTGGTGTCGGGATCATCGGCTTCGGCAACAAAGATTCCTATAGAATTATCGTCGTTACGGTAAGCGGAATCCGTGGCCATGATGTAATTATTGCTAATCTGAAAGTTACAGCGTCCGATCGTGGCCAGATTCATTAGCCCGGCAAAATGGCCGGAAATCGTATTGCGCTCAGTGACAAAATTAGTGTTGGTCTGTGGATGATCTACCGTGTTTTCTACCAAGAAAATTCCGACATACAGTAGCTGTTGTCCGTCGGTGCCAGAGATTATATTGTCAGTGATCGTGGCTTGATTTGCCTCGGTCGCAGTGCCGACCATATAAATTCCGATCGGAGCCTTCGAATATGGCGAAGTATGATCGTTTTTGATTTCATTATTTTCAATCGTGGCGGAAAAATTTGGGCGAGTCCCATAAAGTCCGCCGTAAACCATCAGGGCGTAACCGCGATGATCATGTAAAATGTTGTGACTGTAAGTGCCGCTAGCTAGGGAATAGATTGCCTGCGAAGCTCTCATCGCCCCGTTGTAATATCCCTGAAAAGTGCAATAGGTGACGGAGGTATTTTCTCCAGTTAGGTAAAGAGCCGCATAGTAGCCGGTGAAAGTCATCTTGGTAAAACCGGAATCACTGTTCATCATAAACATATAGGAGACAGTTTCCGGATTGGCTACCTCGGCATTGAGGATGACGCCATCCTGTGATTGGCCTTCAAAGGTCAAGGCTTTACCCGTGGAGATTGGAAAAGCTTCCCCGTTGGTTGAGGGGGCATAAGTGCCGTTCTTGAGATAGATTGTGTAGATCGGAAGAGCACACGTCTGAACTCCAGTCACGAGTGGATATCT
>CALEFQ010000036.1 GCA_937877125.1 uncultured bacterium
CTGGGGCAAATGTTTCTGACCGGTCTCAAGCTTTTGGCTTGTTACTTGATGTTTTTGATCCCGTTGTGGATTATCGTTTTGGTCCCGTTCTGGTTGGTCTCTTTTTCGGTCATCATGTCCGGCAATTGGTTCGGGATCCCGTGGCTGGGAATCCTTTATTTGATCATTGTTTTGGGCAGTATTTGCTACGCGGTTTTTTGGCCCTCGATTTATCTACGCTTTGTCATGACGGATAGTATCGGAGCGACTTTTTCGATCAAGGAAATCTGGGGATTCACTAAGAAAAATATCTATATTGTCATTTTGACTATCCTGCTGACTTATGTCGCGGCCCTGATTGCCGGAGCCGGGGCGATGATCTTGTTTATCGGCATATTCTTTACTTATCCGTACGGCCTGATGATCGCCGCCAATTTGCTGGGTAAATTAAAATTACAGGCTGATAAAGACGCCGCTTCGTCAGCTCCGGCAGTTAAAAGCTCCGGCCAATAAACGGGTTTCGATTACCCACGCATTATCAAAAACAGGCATGCGCCTGTTTTTGGTTTGTGTGCTGGTTGCTCAAGAAGAACCAGCCTTGATTTTGTCGTGGTCGACGTCTTAACTTTAGATAAATGAAAGCAAATCGCTTAGTTTTTTTATCTCGGTGAATTCTTTTTCTAGGCCGCCTACCGGTCGCAGGCAGAGTCCGGTTCCGGCATTGCGTAGCATAGCCAAATCTGCCCTGGTGTTCCCCAAAGCCAGGATGTTTTCTCGGCCGATTTTTAGTTCGGCGGCTACCTGATTGATGGCGGCGACTTTTTTTTCGCCTTCGAGGGTCGTGTGCTCGTCGGAACTGGCCAGGTAATCTATTTTGAAGCGGCGCTGCGTGAAGTAGGCCGTGATAGTCCAAGAACCGGTTACGACCATAGTTTTGATGCCGCGTCGGGATAGCTCCGAGATGACGGTTTTGACGGCGGGGTCGTATTTTATGGCGGTCAGGGCCTTGGTCACCAGGCGGGTCGGCAGATTTTCAAACAAGTCCTTTTTTTTGTTTAAAACTTCGCGCAGGCTGATCTGCCCGGCCTGTAGTTTTTTTGTCAGCGCCCGGCTGGCTTCACCTTGCCCGACGGCCTCGGCCATGTCATCCAAGGCGTCGCCCCGTACCAGCACCCCGTCCTGGTCAAAAACCGCTAGCTTGATATCTTTTTTCATCATAGTTTTTTTATTAAATATGTTCCTTGGCGTCGGTAACCAAGCTTTCGGTAGTAACCGCGCACGCCGATGCCGCTGATTACTGCCATTTTAGCAAACTTCTGCTGTGCGGCGATTTTTTCCGCCGCCGCCATGAGCTGGCGGCCCAGTCCGAGGTGCTGAGACGATTTTTTCTTCCTGGCGCCGACCGGCACGACTTCTCCGTAAGTATGTAGCTCTCGGATCAAAGCGCAGTTTTTCAATTCTTTCAAAAAGGTTTCGCCGGGCAAGCGCAGTCTTAAAAAGGCAAAAAGGGTCTGCCGGTCGCGGCTTTCATAGGAAAGGAAATATTCCCGGCCGCCGGCGGACAGGTATTGCTCAATAAATAATTTCACTTGGCCAAGATTGGCCGGTTGCTGGCGGGCTTCGCGACAGCGGAGGCAGCGGCACTTGATATTTTTCCGAGCCATTAATCGCTGGATTTCCTGGCGGAGGTTGGTCACTTTGTTGCCGCCGCAGATTTCGTTGGCGGGAATGTCGCGGATCAGCCGGGAAATCCGGACGTAGCGGGGGACAATCCGCTTGAGTTTTATCAGAAGATTGAGTAGGCGCTGGGTATTCAAGGGACGATAATGCCCGTTTTTCCAGAGTCGGTAAAGCGGCGAAAATTTCGTGACGACGCAGGGATAAATTTTCAGCAGATCGGGCCGGAATCGCGAGTCGGAAAAAGTTTTCTGGAAAAAGGCGATATCCTTGGCCGGGGTGGAGTGGGGCAGGCCGGGCATGAGATGGTAGCATATTTTAAAACCGGAATTCTTGAGGAGCTTGGTGGCGGCGGCCGTTTGAGCGACAGTGTGGCCGCGGCGATTATATTCTAATACCTGGTCATCCAGGTGCTGTACTCCCAGTTCAATCCGGGTCGCGCCGAGGGTGCGCAGCCAGGCGACCGATTCGAGGCTAATGGTATCGGGCCGGGTTTCTACCGAAAGTCCGATACAATGGTGCCGGGCCGTTTCGTTGGCTTTTTGAGAAGAGGCCAGTGTGCTATAATTTTGACCGTTGAATCCGTCAAAGCAGCGCTTGATGAACCAGGCCTGGTATTTTTTAGGATAAGCAAGAAAGGTCGCACCAATCACAATCAATTCACACTTGGAGGTGTCGTGGCCGGTGCGGGCCAGTGATTGGAGACGGGCCTGGACCTGCCGGGATGGATCATATTGGCAAAGAATGGCGCGCATCACGGCCGGTTCGTTAGGCGAATAGCTTTTCGGCACGTTCTTTTCGGTCGGGCAGAAAAGGCAATCGCCGGGACAGCGATAGGGCTTGGTCAAAACCGAAATTACGGCCACGCCGCTTAGCGTGCGCACCGCCCGGGTCCGGAGCAATCTTTCGAGCCGAGGATTGGGTTTGATTTCATGATCTTTTAGCAGGTCGCGATAAGCTTTGAGCAGGGCCACATTAGTAGGGCAGACTTGATTGTTTTGATAAGCCAAACGCCGCTTGGTTTTTTCCAAGCGGGCGGTGGTCAGGCCTTTGTCGCTGACCAATTGTTTGATAAGCGATGCTAATTCCATGGATGAAAAATTCGCTGATTATTTGCTGAGAAAAACCGAAGCTGATTATGATCGGATGGCTTCGGATTTTTCGGTAACCAGAGCTTTCCCCTGGGAAGAGATGAAAGTCTTGGTCGATCAATATGTCGAAACCGGGGACCGGATTTTGGACGCCGGTTGCGGCAACGGGCGCTTATACGAATTGCTGAAAAATAAAAATGTTACCTATGAGGGCATCGACGCCAGTCAGCCGCTGATTGACATCGCCCGCCGGCGCTACGGCGCCCGCTTTTCTCGGCACAATTTGATTGATCTTTCCGGTTTGGCTGACCATTCCTTTAGCCTGATTTTTTGCGTGGCGACTTTTCAGCATATTCCCGGCCGGAAGTACCGCTTAGCGGTGCTTAAGAATTTTCATCGCCTGTTGGTGCCCCAGGGGTATCTTCTGATGATCAATTGGAATATTTTGCATCAGGAAAAATTTCGGCCTTATCTGCAGAAATCAAACGGCCTATTCCGAAAAGGTAATTTTGATGCGGGGGATTTCCTGTATCCCTGGAAAACAACGGCCGAGCCGATCTATCGTTATTACCATGGCTTTGACGAAGCGGAATTAGCGTCCTTGCTTGGTCAAAGCGGTTTTGAACTGGAAGAGCAGTATTATGCCCGGCATGGCCAGCGGGCTAGCGCCGAGACAGGGTATAATATTATAACAGCGGGCAGGAAAATATCCAATAATCAATTTCCGGAATCGGGAAAGGCTGGGCGGCCTGATAGTGGGGCTTCGGCCGCTTAGATTAACATGGCTGACTATTTATGTTATAATTTATCCGTAATAATTATTTTATGTCTAAGCATCACGGCGAACCTTTTCAAGGGCCCATAAAAAAAGACCACGACCGACAGCGGCATGTCGTCGGTAAAGAGCCGGCGGGCTTTTTAGTTTGTTCCCAATGCCGGGCAGTTTTTCATAATAAGCATTGGCAGTGGAACGCCACTTTGTTAGCGAAGCACTCGGGAGACAAAAAAACGGAAACAATCTGCCCGGCGTGCAAAATAACCAGAAAAGAAGAAGCTGAAGGAGTTTTGGAGCTGGCGGGATTTGTATCGGAAGGACAAAAACAGGAAATCCTCGGTTTGTTAAAAAACGCCGGACAGCGGGCGGCCGAGCGGGATCCGCTGGACAGGATTTTCGCCTGGGATGATGCCGGTAAAAAAATCGTGGTTTACACTACCGAAAATCAGCTGGCGATTTCCTTGGGCAAGCAAGTCAAGCGGGCGTTTAACGGGGAATTAGACATCAGCTCCTCTAAAAATGCTGACGTGGTAAAGGTGAAATGGCAAGGCTGGATGGGATGAAAAAACGTAAAACGTAAATTTCTAATAATGGTTAAAATAAATATCAAAATTTGGGCGGCGGGTGTAATTTTTTTGGCAATATTTGTTATTTCCGGGTGTCAGCCGGCGGCCACATTTATTGGCCAGGAAACGGTTGCCCCGGCCGCCCCGTCTTCGGGCGGTTCGGAACTCAAGCGGGCCTTGCCGCCGTTGCAGATCCGGCAGATTACGCCGGCGCACGAGGCGACGAACGTGGCTCCGGATTTTCGGGTGACCGTTGATTTTAGCGAAGCTGTTGATCCGGCAACGATTAGTAAGGAAAATATATCTTTACACTATATCAATCCGGACTTGAACGAGAATCAAGAGAATATCGGCTTTTCCACGTCGCTTGATGCCGAGGGCCGGCGATTGGAATTGGTGCCGGCCCAGAATTATTTGGCGGGGGAAACCGTCGAAGTGATTTTCAGCTGCGGCGTCAAATCGCGCCATGAGGTAACCCTGGCGCGAGGCGACGATTCTTTTGTCAATAACGTCTGTTATACGAGTAAATTTGAAGTGGCGCCGTAATTTCTACGTCGATTTTGTCACCGCCCGAAAGCGGCGTTTTTTGTTTGACCAGGAGTTTTTTTAAAGAATTTTTTAGTTTAGTGAAAAGTAGAAAATATGGTTTACTTAGAAAAAACAGCTTGCCGAAGCAAGCTGTTTGAGATCAGTTTTAGAATTGAAGCGGGCAGTTCGGACTGCATCGGTAGCCGGCATTGGCGGCAATCCCGATGAGGAAACTGAGCATCAGAGCGATGAGAAACAAAACGGGATCATGATCCATCACCTCGTAATTAAAAACCAGGTTGGCTATGGTGCCGGATACAAAGTGCAATCCGGCGATTAGCAGGGCGGCAATTCTAATTTTCCACCCCAGTTTGGCGCTGGCCAGGCCGCCAAGGCAAGCGCAGAACAAGATGACTATCGCGCCGGGCATCCAGGGATAGTCCATTTTCAGAAGATATGCATGTCCCCAGGCCAAAGCCGCGGGCAGTAAGATTAATCCAATCAGGCCGGCTTTCGACCAAAATCCAAATCTCTTCATAAATGCCTCCTTTGAAGATTTGGGAAACAGTCGATGATATCACATAATTTGTTTCCAGTCAAGGCTTTTGACGCTTGTTCTGGTCTATGATAGGCTAAAAAGAACCTTTTCGGTTATATTTTTGTTATGCCCAAAGAAACCCCCCTGCTCAAGCAGTATAAAAGCATAAAAAATCAGCATCGCGACGCGATTTTGTTTTTCCGGATGGGTGATTTTTATGAAATGTTTTTTGATGACGCCAAAGTGGCGTCTAAAATTTTGGATATCGCCCTGACCAGCCGTAATAAAGAAGGCGAGGAAAAAGTTCCGTTGTGCGGCGTGCCGTATCACGCGGTGGACAGCTATTTAGCCAAGCTGATTAAGGCCGGCCAAAAAGTGGCGGTCTGTGAACAGGTAGAAGATCCCGCACTGGCCAAAGGCATTGTCAAGCGTGAAGTAGTTCGGGTCGTCACTCCCGGCACGGTGCAGGAAAATAATTTATTGGAAGAGCGGCAAAACAATTATTTAGTCGCTCTTTATTTTGATAAGAAAAAAATTGGTTTAGGCGTGGCCGATATGACGACCGGCGAGTTTAAACTGACGGAATTGCCTGATGACGACAAGCACACCGCGCTGCGCGACGAACTGGCCAGGCTTCAGCCGAGCGAATGCCTAATCCCGCGGACCAAATACGAGGACTACCGCTTCCTGGATCAACTGCGCGCCCAACTGCCGCTCAATCTCACGCCTTTCGACGACTGGGCTTTTAAAGCCGAAGCGGCCCGCGACGCGATCAAGCAGCAATTTGCCATTTCTTCTCTGGATAGCTTCGGCTTGTCCGACGACGCGGTTTCCGTCCTGGCCGCCGGCGCGCTGGTGGCTTATTTGCAGGCGACGCAGAAAATCCGGCTGAAGCACTTGCGTCCGCCGCGCTTATATACCACGGAGGATTTCATGTTGCTGGACGAGGCGACCATTCGGAACTTGGAATTGGTCAGTACCATTCGCGGCGGTGATAAGAAAGGGACGCTTTTAGACACGCTGGACCAGTGCGTCACGGCCATGGGCGCGCGTTTGCTGTACCGCTCGATCCTGCAGCCGCTGGTGGATGTCGCGCGGATCAAGGAGCGGCATAGCGTCGTGGCCGAATTATCGGCCGATAGCGCCAAACAATCGGCCCTGATGGATATCCTGAAACAAGTCGCCGATATCGAGCGGCTGGTCGGCCGGCTAGGCAACGACAGCGCCAACGCGCGCGATCTGCTGGCTTTACGTGATTCTTTTCTTCAGATATCGGAGCTAAAAAAGACGCTTCGTGACAACAAAGCGCCGCTGCTGCGGCGGCTGGCGCGCGACTTGCAGGAATTGCCAGCGGTGGTGGCCTTGATCGAAAAATCGATTCGCGATGACGCTTCCGCCCTGCTGCGCGAGGGAAATTTGATCAAGCCCGGCTACGACCATGATCTCGATGAAATCCGGACAGTAGCGCTTGACAGCCAGCAGTGGATAAAAAATCTCGAACAACAAGAGATAAAAAAGACGGGGATTAGCAAGCTGAAAGTCCGGTATAATAAAATTTTCGGATATTATATCGAAGTTCCGAACGGCCAGGTCGGCAAAGTTCCGGCTGAGTACATTCGCAAGCAAACCCTCGTCAACGCCGAACGCTATATCACGCCCGAGATGAAAGCCAAGGAGGATATGATTATCAATTCCGAAGAAAAGTTGCTGCAAAAAGAATATGAGATTTTCGTGACTATCCGGACGAAAGTGGCAAAAGCCATCAAGGAAATGCAAAAAACGGCCCTGGCCGTCGCTTATATCGATTTGCTTAATTGTTTTGCCGGTTTGGCGACGGCGCGCGCTTATGTTCAGCCGCAGATGGATGACGGTGACGGCTTGGAAATCAGCGAGGGGCGTCATCAGGTGGTGGAAACAATCGTGCCCGAGGGAACTTTTGTGCCCAATGATACGGTCCTCAATACCAAGCGCGAGCAGGTGGCGATCATCACCGGGCCGAATATGTCCGGCAAATCGACGTATATCCGCCAGGTGGCTCTGCTGGTGCTGATGGCGCAGATCGGTTCCTTCATCCCCGCTGAGCGTGCGCGCCTGGGGCTGGTTGATCGAATTTTTACCCGCGTCGGCGCGTCGGACAATTTGGTGCGCGGGCAGAGTACTTTCATGGTGGAAATGCAGGAGACGGCGAATATCCTCAATTCCGCGACCAACCGCAGTTTGATTATCTTGGATGAAATCGGCCGCGGCACGTCCACGTTTGACGGCATTAGCATCGCCTGGGCGGTCGTGGAATATGTTCACAGTAAGCAATCGCTTGGCGCCAAAACTCTCTTCGCGACGCATTATCATGAGTTGCTGGAACTGGAAAATCTTTTGCCCCGAGTGAAAAACTATAATGTCGCCGTGCGGGAAAGTCGGGACGAAGTGTCTTTTTTATACAAAATCATTCCCGGCGGGACCAACCGGAGTTACGGAATCTATGTCGGCAAACTGGCGGGATTGCCGCCGGCCGTCATCGGCCGGGCGCAAGATGTTTTGGCCAAGCTGACCGCCGGGGAGAAACTATTTGAAAAAGAAATCGGCAAAAACAAAGTTTCGGAGCGCCAGGCTTCGCTTTTCACCGGTTCGGCTCCGGAAAGTGCGGTGGAAAAAGAACTGAAGCAGGTGGATATTGATAAATTGACGCCGATAGAAGCGCTCAAAGTCCTGGATCAGATGAAGAAAAATATGAGTAAATGATTCCAGACGGGGCTTTAGCCCCGGTCAAATGATAAACCCCGCCTGAAGGCGGGTATGGAATATTGGAAATATGAAAATTCGCGTTTTACCCCAAGACCTCATGAACCAAATTGCCGCCGGCGAAGTTGTCGAGCGGCCGGCTTCGGTTGTGAAAGAGCTGGTGGAAAATTCGATTGACGCCGGGGCGACGAAAATATCGGTGGAAGTAGGGGAGGGCGGACAAAAGAAAATCCGCATTGTGGATAACGGCTCGGGGATGGATAAAGCTGACGCGAAACTGGCGTTCGCGCGGCACGCCACCAGTAAAATCGCGACGAGCGATGATTTGTTCAGAATAAAAACCTTAGGTTTCCGAGGCGAGGCGCTACCATCGATCGCGTCTATTGCCAAGGTTTTGTTGCGCACGCGTCTGCCCCGCCAGATTTCCGGCACGGAAATCCGGGTGGCGGGCGGCGAAATGAAGGTGCCAAAAGACGTCGGCACCCCGACGGGCACCGTTGTCGAGGTGGTTGATCTTTTTTACAACACACCGGCCCGGCGAAAATATTTGAAATCAAAAGAGACGGAATACGGACATGTCCTGGCGGTCGTGACCGATCTGGCGTTAGCGCACCCGGCGGTCGGTTTCCGTTTGCTGAATAACAAACGCCAGGCTTTTTCGCTTCCGGAGAAACAAAAATTGTCGGAACGGATCGAATCATTGTTCGGGGGCGAATTGGCGAAAAATATTATTCCCCTGCGGTATCAAAGTCCCTATCTGAAAATTAACGGCTATGTCGGCAAGCCGGCAGTGGCCCGCGCGTCGCGAGAACAGCAGTTCTTGTTCGTCAATAACCGGCGGGTAGAGAACCGCTTGGTCGCCAAGGCGGCATTTGAGGGCTATCATACGATGCTCCAGAAGCAAGAATACCCGGTGTACTTTTTGTTCCTCGCCCTTGATCCGAGCCTGGTTGACGTCAATGTCCATCCGCAGAAAAAAGAGGTTCGTTTCCTTAATCAAAATATGATTTTCAGCGCGGTGAAAGAGGCGATTCGGGCGGCGCTCCAAAATACGGAATTGACCCCCGCCGTGGATTTAGGCGGAAGGCCGGTTTATCGCCAATCTGGGGGTGCGCTCCCCAAGACCGAATTCAGGGGCGGGCGAATGATTTCTCAGCAAAACTTTGGGCCGACGCGATTTCGGGGATCGGCTCCGGTGGCACAGCGATTTGTCAAAGAATTATTGGCGGAAGAGCCGATCGTGCAGGCCGAAGCTTATAATATTTTAGGGCAGGTGAATAAAACTTATCTGGTGGTGGAGGATAAAGACGGGCTGAAGCTGATTGATCAGCACGCCGCTAATGAGAGGGAACTATATGACAGTTTCCGAAGTCAAAAGTCAAAAGTCAAAAGTCAAAAGTTGTTGACACCGGCTAAGGTAGAATTAAGTGCCAAAGAAGCAGGTGTTCTAAAGGGATATTTAAAGATTCTGAAGAATGTCGGATTTGAGATCGAGGAGTTTGGCGGAAGCGGGAATGTGAAGATGTTTTCCGTGAGCGCGGTGCCGGCTGATTTGACGAAAGTCGATCTTAAGCAATTTCTAAGAGAAGTGGTTGATGATCTTTTGACTGCGCCGCAAATAAAGAAAATCCGCGATACGCGGGAAAAAATTGCCGCTACCATGGCTTGCCGGGGAGCGATCAAGGCGGGAGATGAAATCGGCTACGATGAAATGAAGCATGTGGTTGATGTCGTGCTTTCCGGCCAAGTTAAAACCTGTCCTCACGGCCGGCCGGTGATGATTGAACTGGATTGGTCGCAACTCGAAAAAAGTTTTGGGAGGAGAAAATAATTTCTCTGTGATTGCCATGTCGGAAATAAGCAGATATAACAGTTAACATATTTAAACACCGAATTATATGCCCGAAAACAAAGATAGCGAGAGGTCGCCAGATTACAATTTTAAGACTCCGGAACACGAAGCGGCTGAAACTAGCGATGAGATTTTTTTTGAAAGTCCGGAAGCGTATCGTAAGTTTCGTGAAATGGTCAAAAATGATTTAGAGGGTAAGCCGGGCGGATTACTAGACAAGTTATCCGAAGAAGATAGGCTATTACAAGCGGCTAGATTGGCAGGAACCGAAAAGAAAATTGAGGCCGAAAGTACCCGGCCATTTATTGAAGGATTGAAACCCAATATTGAAATTGATCCGGAACTGGAAAAAGAGCTAAACGAAATGGCTCAGCAACACTTGAAGAAATGGGAAAAAGAGAGACTGGTTGAAACTGCCGGTAAGTCCTCAATTGACGTTGATCCGGAGTATAAAAAAGAAGTGCTCCGCGAGGCAGAGGCGTTTTATAAAAAACATGATTCCTGGCTCGGAGAGAAGATCGAAGAAATTTGGAATGGACCTGTCGGTGATTTTTTGAAAATAGCTGAAATTCTGACGGTTGGTTCTATTAGCATGGCCTCCATAGGAGCTTCGGGGGAATTAATGAAACACTTATTCGAAAAAAACCCAATGCTCGGCGAGATAGCTGGGGTAGCGGCGATGCTTCTTATAGCACCGGCAGCTATTGGAGGAATGATAAAATATTTTATGTGGCGCGATAGGCATTATTAAAAACTTTTTATTATGTTACAAAACTTTTTCAAAAAAGCTTTTGCACTGAAAGGGGTAGAGCTTTCTGACGAACAAATTGGGAAGATAACTAGCGAATTTGAGGGGTTATTGATTTTTAAAGTGCTGGCCGACTCGACTAAAAAACTGGAACCGGCTGATATGGAAAAGATCAAAGAATATTCAAAAAAGAAAGATTATAAGTCGGTTATGCTTTTGGTGAAAAGCAAATATCAGGAAAAGGAATGGGACGAGCTGTTAAAAAGGCGCTTGGCAGTATTGGTCGGCGATTACCTGGAAAATGTAGTTGGTTTCAAACGTTAATAAGCCCTCAAAACATCCCCAGATGGGGATGTTTTTTAATATAGCATGTGCTATAATTAGCCCATGATTGATTCCCGCCAACAATAC
>CALEFQ010000037.1 GCA_937877125.1 uncultured bacterium
CGACCACCGAGATCTACACTCTTTCCCTACACGACGCTCTTCCGATCTGATCGATCGAACCAAAGGAATTACTTCTTTAGGCATGATTCCCTGTCGCATCGTGCCGGTTTCAATCTTTAAATGGACGCGCACCGCCTGCCGGCGCTTTTGGGCAATTTGCTCCAGCTTTTTTACCGTTTGCTTATTGTAAACCACCAAACGTAAATCACAATCAAAGACTTTTTCCAAATCAAGCAGGGGCACATAACCGACGACCAACACCGGCGCCATCAAACCATTTTCTCGCAAAACTATCCCCTCTTCTACGCTATCGACGATAAGCCAATCCGCTCCCGCCGCCACAAAAACCCGCGCGGCTTCTAGCAGACCATGTCCATAGGCATTGGCTTTTACCGCCACGCCTAACAAACGATCGCCGAGCCCCGCCGTAGTCCCGAAGCTTCCGCGGGACGAAGGGGGGCGGCCAATGATCTTCTTGAAAAGCTTAATATTGTTCGTCAGCGCCGAACGGCTGATTTCAATTAAGTTGCGCATGGAGATTATTATAGTTCAATTTCCCTAAAAAGTGTAGAGGCCACCGATTGACAAAAAAGATCAAATGACCTACTATATTAATAGAAATCCCCAAGTCGGGGATTGTTCGTTAACAAGACTGAAACATAAGGAGGATTATTATCATGAGAGTTTCAGTAAAGTTATCCATCAACCCGGAAGCCGTAGAAAAATTGGCCGAGTCCCTGGACCGAGATCAAGCGCCCGAACCGCCGGAAGATTTCGATTATTGGGTCTTGCCCCCTTCAACCGCCATTCAAACCGGACGAACTTACTGCCAGCCCTCGATTTACAGCATCACGGAAGATCTAAAGAAAGTTCTCGCCCCGTTTTCTGGCAAATGGCTAAAGCTTCTAGACGACCGTGATCTCCCTGATCCGGAGCTAGACGACTTTTTTTCCGAAGTTAAACGGAATAATATTATCAACAAAGCCCTGAAACACCTTTTCGATTGCCACCTAGAGCTGTTTGACGAAATCCCGATCATCGCTTCTTTTCGCCCCCCCTTTCCTCTCGGCATCGTGCCCCCTCTCAATACCGCCCAAAGATTTACGCGTCTACCTCCCTGGGATCCTTCCTTCCCCTTCCAAAATTATTTTTGGTATCACGCTTTCCTTCGGCCCGACAACGGCGGCCCCAAAGCCTGCCTCCGCCTGGTGACGAAAAACAGCTTTAGCTTCCCGCTTCTCCAGGATAAAGTACTTCCTTCCGCATTGTTCGCCTGGATGGAATGCCTGGCCGGGAAAATAGAGCCAGGAAACATTTCCGGTTTCGTCGAGTTCAAGTTCTAGATCAATCGCGACTTTGAACTCCAAGCCTTTCTCGCACCGAGAAAGGCTTTTTTATTTTAGAAATATGAAACAACCCGTTGACAATCACTCTTTTTTTTTGTAGCGTAAAGTTATCAACCAAGGAGGTTCTTATGATCCAAAGTACCAATCCGTTATGGATCCGCGAAATCGAGGGATATCATTCTGCACTGCTCACTCCCCTGAACAAACTGCTCTGCCAGCTTGATCCGGAGGCTCTCCCCTTGACCAAGGAGAAGCTCAAGGACATCATCGCCGATCCGAACACCCACTTATTACTAGCCTACTGGGGCAAACAAATCGTCGGCATGACTCTGCGCATCATGATCACCACTCTGTCCCTGTCCAAAGCGCAAATTGAAGACGTCGTGGCCGACTCGGATTATCGGCGTCTAAGAATCGGCGAGACGCTTACCGCTCAGGCTATCAAAATCGCCGTCCGCCGCCAAGCGCAACTGATCGACCTGACCTCAAACCCGAGCCGGCCGGCCGCCCATCGCCTTTACGAAAAGTTCGGGTTCAAGCGACGCGACACCAATGTTTTCCGCTTAACGCTAAGTTGAAGTTTCTAAAAGCTCTTTCCCCGAGGAAAGAGCTTTTAAAATAAAGTGTCTTTTGATTTTTATTTCAGCAGTTTGACGCTATCGATCTTCCCGCTTAGCTTGCTATATTTCGAAGTCACGCCTTCCATGGCATTTTTGGCGTTGGTCAGGTGGCGATCTAGCACCCCGAGCGATTCGCCAAATTTAACTGATTCGTGCTGAATCATCCCCAGGGTATCCATAATCTGCTTGGCTTTTTCTTCAATTTTTTTGCCACGCAATCCGAGCATAATGGCCTGCAAAAAATAATAGAAACTGTTGGGCGAAACCAGGAAAACCTTTTTTGACTGGCCGTAATCGATTACATCCTGGCAATTAGCCACCACTTCGTAATAGACCGATTCGGACGGCACGTACATAATGGCGAAATCAACGGTCCCCTCGCTCGGTAAAATATATTTCCGGGAAATATCGCCGATATGTTTCCGCACGTCTTTGGCAAACTCGTTTTTTACCGCTGCCTTGTCTTTTTCATTTTCGGTTTGGAATAATTTCCGGGCATTCTCCATCGGAAATTTAGAATCCACCGGAATCAAACCGTTATCGGTTTTGATGATCGCGTCGACCGTCTGCCCTTCTTTGAACTTGTATTGGATGGAAAAATTCGAAGTCGGCAAAACTTGATTCAGCAAATCTTTCAGAATTTCCTCGCCGATATTGCCGCGCAGCTTGGGTGACTGCAAAAAATCCTGCAGATCCTTCATGCTCTTGCCCAGTTCGCGCATCTGGCCGACTTCCTGCCCGATCGTTTTCATGAACAGAGCCGCCTTATCGAGACGCTCATTGATCGCCTGATTAGTCGCGCCCAGCTGGCGTTGCATCGTCTCGGTATTCTTATCCAAGCCGCCGCGCACCTCGTGCCGCAGCGTATCCATGTCTTTTTTGGTGCCTTCGATCCAGTTTTTGAGATTTTCGTCGACCCTTCCCCCATCTTTCAGCTCCTTGAACCGCCGCTGTTGCCAAATCATCATCACCACAAAAACCGCCACCACCACCGCAATAATTATATAAATACCATTGTCCATACCGCTTTTTAATTTAATCAATTCACTATAGCATGAACTTTAAGTTCGTGCTAATATTTATCCTAGGAGAAAATCAAAAATAAAAGTTTAAAATTTAAAAGAAATCTAAGGTGAAAAAATAAAACGGTTTAAATTTTTAGCTTTAAATTTCTTTTAAATTTTTCTCCTTTAAATTTTGAATTCCATGAAGACTATTACTCGCTCCCAGCTCACTCCTCTCCAACAAGGGCTCTTAAAATCAGCGGAGGCCGTCGCTCCCCGCGCCTATAACACCAACTCCGGCTACTGCGTCGGCGCCGCCCTGCGTTCCAAGAGCGGACAGATTTTCGTCGGCACCAATTACGAAAACATGGCTTACGATTCCCTCTGCGCCGAACAGGTCGCCCTAGCGGCCGCGAATGCCGCCGGCGAAACCGATATTGCGGAGATAGCAGTTTACGCTTCCAAGCGCGAGGGTGAAATCGCCGAACCGATCAGCCCCTGCGGGCAGTGCCGGCAATACCTGGCCCAGGCCGCCGCGCGGCAAAAGTATCCTATCCAGGTGATCATGTCTAATAGCCAGAAAGATAAGATTATCTTGGCGGACACGACCGAATTACTGCCGCTGGGATTCATGAAAGAATAACCAATCACCAATAACCAATATCCAATAAAATCCAATTTCCAATCTCAAATTAATTTCAACACTGGAATTTGGTAATTTATTTGATATTGGTTATTTATTATTGGTTATTTCTTCGATATAGCCTCGCCTCTTGATTGTCCACTTCAATCCCCCGTAATATCCAAGTTTGCACCAGCTCAAAATCCTCCGTGAAAATCTGATCTCTGCTCGCTTCCGCCTCGCGGATTTCTTTCAAAGCTGGCCCCCAAATCAATGGCCCCTGATCGCCAGTCTTAGTTATCAGGTAATCGGCCTGAATAATTTGCTCGCGCCAATCGCTCCCCCTAACCTTGCTGCTATAAGAAAAATCCATCCGATATTTACCGTTCGGCTGGTTCAAGCCATTCAGCCGCGTATAGAATTCCAACGGCTGGCCGCTCAAAAAAATACTATTAGGAACTACCGCTACTTTTACCGTCTGCCCGGGTGTTTTCGCAGATTCGACCTCTTCTTTCAGCTTTTGCGCGATTTCCGGCAGATTAGCCTGGTACGCGGTCGGATAAGTAAATCCGAAATAAGGTTTTTCGACGGTGACGGCTTGCAATCCGTAAG
>CALEFQ010000038.1 GCA_937877125.1 uncultured bacterium
CCCACCCGCCGATTATCGTTCCCGGGGTGGGCTCAAACACCGACCGTGAACGCTGCGGCGCGACTATCGCCGCCATGGAAAAACTGGCGGGAGACCTAGCCGCCGCCCAGCCGGAGACGATTGTCATCATTTCGCCGCACGCTCCGATGGATCCCGAATTATTCACGCTCAACGCCGCGCCCGAATTGACCGGTCAGCTGGATGAATTCGGCGCCTCCCTGCCCCGCTGGAAAACTACTACCGATACGGAATTGCTTGAGCGCCTGTCCCGGGAATTAAAAAAACAAGACCGGGCCGCGCGGGAAATCGACTCTCCCCGACTGGACCACGGCTCGGTCGTGCCTTTGTCTTTTTTTGCCGCGAGTTTATCGGCCGCCAAAATTCTTTCCCTAAGCTACACTTTATTACCGCTGAGCGCGCACGTCCGTTTCGGCGCGATTCTCGGCCGAGTCATTAAATCTTCGCCGCGACGCGTGGCCCTGATCGCCAGCGGGGATCTCTCACATTGCCTGACCGAGAGCGCCCCGGGCGGATTCTCTCCGGTCGCCCAGTCATTTGACGATAAATTGGTGAATATAGTATCCCGAGCGGATTGGCCCGCCTTACTGAGACTGGATCCGACGATCACTGAAGCCGCCGGTGAATGCGGCTTGCGTTCAATCGTGATTCTTTCGGGCGCGCTAAAAGACATGACTGCCCGAACCGAAGTGCTTTCCTACGAGGGGCCTTTCGGCGTCGGCTACCTGGTCGCTAATTTTAAATTTTAATTTATGGATACAAAACTTTACCCCAACCTGGCCCGGCATGCGGTAACTGAGTATTTGACAAAGAATATCACCCTCAAACCGCCGACTGACCTGCCCGAAGAACTGCTCCGACGACGCTCCGGCGTTTTCGTTACTATCGAAACCAAAACGGGCAATAAATTACGCGGCTGTATCGGCACCTATCTGCCGACCAAAAAAAATATCGCTGAGGAAATTATCGCTAACGCCATTGCCGCCGCCACCGAGGATTATCGTTTTGATCCGATCACGGCGGCGGAAATTCCCGCCCTAAAATTTACCGTTTCCTTGCTGCGCGAACCGCAGCAAATTAAGAACCTGAAAGAATTGGATGTTGAAAAATACGGGGTGATCGTCAAGGCCGCCGACGGCCGATCCGGTTTGCTTTTGCCTGATATCGAGAGCGTCGACACGCCGGAAAAACAAGTTTCGATCGCGGCGCAAAAGGGCAGCATTGACCTCGCCCGCGATTCTGTCTATTTATTTCGCTTTACGGTGGAAAAATATCGTGATTAAAACGGCCAATATCATCCCGCTGTCAAAAATTGCGCGCCGGGGCGAGCAATTTTTTACTTATACCGTGCCCGCCAGCCTGAAAATTGAGCCCGGCCAGTTAGTGAAAATTCCCCTGGGCCGAAGTACCGCCCTGGGGATTGTCCATGACTTAAAACCGAACCGCAATCAATCTTATCGCCTGAAACCAATAACGGGACTGGTTGATCAGCGCCCTTTTTTAACTAAAGCCCAGCTGGAACTAGCCCATTGGATGGCTGATTACTACGCCACCGCCTTGGGACCAGCCGTTAAAACCATGCTGCCGAAACTCGCGGTGCGCCCCCCTAAATTTTCGCCGACACCGATTCGCCGCGACCGGCCCCCGACCCTGACGCCCGACCAGCAAGCCGCCCTGGAAAAAATTTGGACTGGACCAAAAACTGTTTCCTTGCTTTTCGGAGTAACCGGATCCGGCAAGACCGAAATTTACTTACGGGCCATTGACCGGGCGATCGCCGCCGGCCAGCAATGCCTGGTGCTCATTCCCGAAATTTCACTCACGCCTCAGACTGTATCGCGTTTTCAAGCTCGTTTCGGCTCAGGCTTAATCGCCACTTTGCACAGCCGGCTGTCGTACGGCCAACGTTTCCGCGAATGGCAGCGAATTCGAGACGGCGAGGCGAAAATTGTGATCGGCCCGCGGTCCGCGCTCTTCGCGCCGGTCCAAAAGCTGGGCTTGATTATCATCGACGAAGAGCACGAGAGCAGCTACAAGCAATGGGATTTACAACCACGCTATCACGCCCGTGAAACGGCTATCCAGTACGCCCAAATAACTGGCGCCCGCGTTATCCTCGGCAGCGCGACTCCCGCTATTGAAACTTATTACGCCGCGACAGCGGGCCGGTTCAATTTGGCCGTACTGCCTAAGCGCATCGTCCAGGCCGCCCCGCCGCCCGTCGAGATCATTGACATGCGCGAAGAATTGCGCGGCGGCAATAAATCCATCCTGAGCGATTCGCTGCGCGATAACCTGGAGGCGGCCCTGGCCAAGAAGCAACAAGCGATTCTGTTCATTAATCGGCGCGGCGCGGCCACTTTTGTCATGTGTCGCGACTGCGGCTTTGTCCCCGTTTGCCCGCGCTGCCAAGTATCACTGACTTTCCATTTTTCGCCGGGGTCAAATCTTCTCTGCCATCAAGATCGGAAGAGCACACGTCTGAACTCCAGTCACGAGTGGATATCTCG
>CALEFQ010000039.1 GCA_937877125.1 uncultured bacterium
CCTGTCGCCATTACCGCCGCCAAAACGGCATTTTCGGTCGCTGTCACGCTAAACTCATCCAAGGTCATCTCGACGCCCCGCAAGCGCTTGGTCTTCGTGACCTGGAAGGTGCCGTCCTTTTTTTCGATCTTGGCGCCCAGGGCTTCCAGCGCGTCAAAATGCGTGCCTACCGGCCGGGCGCCGATCTTGCAACCGCCTGGTTTAGGAATCTGAATTTGGTCAAAACGCGAAATCAACGCGCCCATCATCAGAATCGACATGCGCATTTTTCCGACCAATTTCATATCAATTTTGGCCGGATCGAGATTGGCAGTATCTATCATAACTTCATGGTCTTTTTTTTCCACCTTGGCTCCCATGCTGGCCAGGATTTGAATCAGGCCTTGGACATCCGTCACCTGCGGGACATTAGTCAGCCGACAGGGACCGGCGGCTAAAATAGTCGCGGGAATCAGACCCGCCGAAGCATTTTTAGAACCAGCGACCGTGATTTCTCCGGTTAATTTTTCTCCGGCCTTGACGCCTTCGATGATAAGTTTGGACATAAAATTTAAGTAAAAAGTCAAAGGTCAAAAGTAAAAAATAAAAAATACTTTCGACTTTTGATTTTTGACTTTTGACTTAGTTCAAGTGCTCAACCGCATCCCATTTTAAGACGGCCACTTCCAGCGGTTGAATATTTTTGATCTGGAAATCGGAAAGGCCGCCGGGAGTCGCCCGAAAGTCATCATCACCCTTAGTAGTATCAAAACGCGTCAAGTAATGCTGCATTACCAGAATCGGGCCCTCATGCGAAACCATCAGGATGGTCCGCCCTTCATTTTGCTTCAAGCACTCTTCCAGAAAACCGATCACTCTTTTTTCAAAAAGATAACGGCTTTCCCCGCCTTCCGGCCTTTGCTCCAGCTCGCTCTTCAGATGCTTGAACTCTCTGACTAAGTCTTTCTTTTTCATGCCTTCCAAGGCCCCAAAACCGCGCTCATTTAATTCGCCTTCGGCCACGACCCGAAGCCGATGATATTTGGCGACCACTTTGGCGGTATCAACCGCCCGGCCCAAGGTCGAAGAATAGATGCGATCAATTTTCTCGGAACGCAATAATTGCGCGGTTTTTTCGGCTCGCGACAAGCCCGGCAATGATAATTCGGCATCTTTCTGGCCGACCAGCTGGTCCTGGTCCTGCCACAGCGTGCCCCCCTGGCGCAATAATATCAAGCGTATTGGTTTCATAAATTTTCTTTTATTTTGCTTTTAGTATATCGTTTTTCTCCGTTTCAAGCAAATGGATGAAAAAGAGATCACCGGTTGACGAAACGGTCGATATTCGTTAGAATGCTAGTACTTTAAGCATAAATTAGCGGTTATGGCGCTTTCCAAAAATACCCGTCTGGCAATCGTGACTTCCATGGTGGCGGTTTTTTGTATATTGGCCCCGTTGCTCATTCTATATGCCAGAGGTTATCGTTATGACTTCAAAAAACAGGAAGTCCATAAAGTCGGCATGATCATGATTGCCCATGATCCCATCACCGCGACCAGCACTCTCGAAGGACATCCGCCCGCTTTCGATATCACGGCATTCGGATACGAACGATTTATTGATCTCGAGGCCGGCACTTACGAAGTCAAGGTCGAGCGCGACGGCTACCACCCTTGGAATAAAAAACTGGAAGTTTTTCCGGAAATAGTCACCTGGGCCAGATACGTCACTCTCTTCCGCCAAGATCCGGAATTGACCGACCTGGTCACCTTGGATGAAATTCAGGCTGTGGATTTTTCACCGAACCGGGAATGGCTCGTCGTCATCGGGACTGATGCCGGGGAGCAAAAAGCAGTTTTTTATTCGGTGAAAAACAATAAGTTAGCCAGGGAGATTCCTTTAAGAGACCTCGGCCTGAAACCCGGCACCAAGTTTCAAAATCAAACAATAGTTTTTGGCCCGGATTCAACCCAGGCGCTTTTGAGCTGGCAAGACGAGAACGAAAATTGGTATCACGGGATAATTTCCCGCGCGATTGAAACCGAGCCGATCTTGCTGAAAAACCTCCCGCTTAAACTTAGTCAAGTAAAATGGCACCCCGACACTCCTTCGCTTTTGTATGGTCTTGATGACCGTTCCGACCTGTACCGCCTGTCGGTAAACGCGGGACAGGTCACCCCCCGCAAGATCGCCGGCCAGGTTTTAGCCTTTCAGCCGTCAGCGGGCGGTCTCTATCTGATTCGGGGCAACCTGTCCTTGGAAACTAAACAGAAAAATACCTTAACCAGACTGGATCTGGACGGCTCCGGGCCGGAAATCATTTCCGAAGACATTGAAGCGGCTGCCAGCTATGATCTGGCCATTTCTCTGCACCGGAAAATAGCCGTTCGCACCGAGGCTGGCGCCCTTTACGTCATCACCCCCGAGCAAACCGAGCGAGTCGCTTTGAACGTCGCCAAAATGGACTGGAGCCTGGATAACGACCAGGAAGAATCAACTGACGAACAGCTGCTTTACTTCAATCAACACGAGATTTATGTTTACGACCCGACCATCAAAAATTCCGAATCAATCACCCGGTATACCGAAACTATCGACAACGCGATCTGGTATAACGGCAATTATAAATATCTTATTTTCACCGTCGGCCAAAAAGTAAAAATTATCGAACTGGACGAACGGGATCACCGCAACGTGGTCGATTTCTGGCAAGCCAGCCCCGACGAACAGATTACTCCCCAAACCCTCTTTATCGATAACGACGCCGAGAACATTTTCCTGACCAGCGCCTGGCAGGAAAAGATGTCGCTAAAAAAATTAACCATCAGAAAATAATGATCGAACTGGAACGGACATTTTTAGTCAGATCGCTGCCCCGCGGCTGGCGCCGGTTGCCCGGGCTGGAAATTTACGACCGCTATTTTCCCGTTTCATCAATCCATCCCGATATTCGTTTACGCCAAAAAGGCCAGGAACTGACCTTGACCAAGAAACATCCGATCCGACCCGGCGATGCTTCCCGACAGGAAGAACAAACTATCAGCTTGTCATCAGCCGACTTCCAGGTCTTTAAAAAAATTCCGGCTTTGATACTCAGCAAGACGCGACATCGCTACCGGTGGCGCGGTCACACGATCGAATTCGATGTTTTCCGCGGCCCTTTGGCCGGATTAGTTTTGGCCGATGTCGAGTTCGCCACCCGCCGGAAATTACGTGATTTCATTCCGCCTGATTTCTTCCTGGCTGACGTCACCCAGGAGGAAATAATTGCCGGCGGGAAACTAGCCGGAAAAAAATACCGCGACCTGAAAAAATTCTTGCGAAAATATAATTACCGGCGGATCAGGACATAATGATTAATCTAATAAACACCCGGATAGAAAAATTGGTTTTCGGCGGTCAAGGACTGGCGCGGATCAACGGACGCGCCGCTTTTATTTGGAATGCCTTGCCCGGCGAAACCGTGGCCGCGGCTGTGTCTAAAAGCAAACCTAGTTACTGCGAAGGAACGGCAGTAAAAATCATCAAGGCCGCGCCGGAGAGAATTGCTCCGGTTGATCATCATTTCCTGGACTGTAGCCCGTGGCAAATCATGGCCCCGGCCGCGGAAAATTACTGGAAGAAAGAAATCGCCCGCGAGGTCTACCGCCGAATCGGCGGTTTAACCACGCCGGCCGATCTGGCTATCATCTCCGCAACCGCTCACTTTTATCGCTATCGCCATAAAATGGAGTTCGCCTTGGCGGGCCAACGCCCCGGCGAGATTTTTCTAGCCCATTCCCAGCGCCAAAGCCACCGGGCCCGGCCGATCCCCGGCTGCTCCTTGCTGGCCCGACCGGCGCAGCAGACGGCCGACCAGGTTTTAACCTGGCTAAATCAGGAAAAAATAGAGCCGCGCCTGCTCAAAAGCTTGGTCGTCCAGGCGACGCAGGCAGGCCAAACAAGTTCAGCGCTATATGTGAAAAAGCGGATTAACCCGAAACATCTGCCACAACTGACTGAGCCGTGGAGCGGTTTTTATATCGGTCAGTCGTCGCCACAGAGCCCGGCCAACACCGTTTCCGAAAAAATCAAACAAGTCGGGAGCGATTATCTGGAAGAAAAGCTCGGCTCGAAAAAATTCCGTTACGGCCGGCAATGTTTTTTCCAGATAAACCCGCCGTTGTTTGAACAGGCACTTAACGACATGAAACTTTGGATCAAAAATTGCGGCCCGCTAATTGATTTTTATGCCGGTATCGGCGCCATCGGCTTATCGCTTCAGCAAAAAGGCCAAGCGCTTACGCTGATTGAAAACTTACCCGAAGCGACGAAATATGCCCGGCAAAATATCGACCTCAATCACAGCGAAAACGTCCAAGTCATCAACGGCGCGGCCGAAAACGCCAGAGATTATCTGACCGCTGGCGCCACGGCAATTTTTGATCCCCCGCGCGCCGGACTACATCCTGAGCTTATCAAAAAAATTATCTCCGCCAGACCAGCGAAGATTATCTACCTTTCCTGCAATCTGGCCACTCACGCCCGCGATCTTAAATTCCTACTGAGCCGATACCGCCTGGAGTTTTTACGCCTTTATAATTTTTTCCCGCGCACGCCCCATATTGAAAGCCTGGCTATTTTATCCAGAACGGTTTAACGACACCCATTGCCAGGCAATAGAAACTTTGCCTTTATAAAATAAAAAGCTCCGGTAACGCGCCGGAGCTTTTCTAATCTGTTTTAGTACATCAGGCACTTGTCATCAATCTCCTTAAACTTGAATATTTGCGGGGTGCAAGTGCCGGAGGTGATCACCTGCAGGGTGCAATCGTATGCTTTATCCTTCCGGATCTTGAATTCATCCAGGCAGGCCTGCGAACCAATTTTTCCATCGGTGCCGTTAAGCGCCAAGGTTTTTTGGTAAACCTGGCCCGGCGTCAATTCCACCCCGGACTGTGTGATAGTTTCGCCTTTAGCCAAGGAAAAAGTAAATTTAATATTAGACCCAGAATTACCGCCGATGGGCTGGTCACTCACTTCTTCCACCGCCGTCACCTGGCAAGTCCCGGGATACTCAGCGTAAATGCAAGGTCCGCCAACTTTGTGCGGGGCGTTGTCAGGAAGTGAGGAGACCGCTACCAAAGTACTAGAATTAGCTTGGTACCAGTAGACGAATCCGGCTACGCCGGAAATTATGACAATTAGAACGACAATCCAGATCCAGCTGGTTTGATGTTGGGGCGACGACCCAGGTTGGTTGGTGTTCATTTTTGTTTTTTGTTACGGCGATTTTATCTAAAGAAAACCGGGCATCGCCCGGTTTTCGACTAACGTTTGGAGAATTGAGGCGCGCGACGGGCTCTTTTTAGTCCGTATTTCTTCCGTTCTTTTTCGCGCGGGTCGCGACGCAAGAATCCGGCCGCTTTCAGGGCGGGACGGTGTTCCTTGTTTAACAACAAGATCGCCCGGGCAATTCCTAAACGAGCCGCTTCGGCTTGCGCCTGCAAACCGCCGCCTTTGGCCTTAATCGCCAAATCAACACGGTCCACTAAACCGGCCGATTCCAGCGGCATCAACAAGGTCCGTCGTTGTGCCGGCGAGTTAAAATATTGTTTGGGATCACGTCCGTTTACCGAAATTTTGCCGTCGCCCATTTCCATCTTAATACGAGCCGCGGCACTTTTACGGCGGCCGATGGCTACATACGCCTCTCCCTTGGGCTTGGTCTCTTTTTTCGTGGCGGTCGTTGTGGCTTTCGCTACGGCCGTTTTTTTAGTCTTTTTCGCTGGCATAAAACAAAAATTAAGCTTGATTACTTATGGGACGCTTGGGTCAAATAAATTTTCAGGTGATGCAAACGCTCTTTACGAAGTTTATTCGGAGGCAGCATCCCGTAAACCGCCCGCTCAATTAGCTCGGCCGGATTTTTTTCCATTAAATCCTTGGCTCGGACCGTCTTCAGGTGCCCCGGATAACCGGTATAGTGGTGGTAAACCTTTTGGTCCAGTTTGCGCCCGGTCAAGACAATTTTACCCGCATTAACGACCGTCACGGTGTCAACGCTGACCTGATGGGGCGCGTAATCCGCCCGGTGCTTACCGAGCAGATGAGCCGCGATCAGTGAAGCCAAGCGACCCAGCGGCTGGCCGGCCGCGTCAATCGTAAAGTTCTTGCCGGCTTTATTTGTAGTTAACTGCTTTTTCATACTAATTCAATTTTAACTAAAGGCGCGTTGTCGCCAAAACGCCGCTTTAACTTCAAAATCCTGGTGTACCCGCCCGAACGATCTTTATAACGCTCGGGATAAGTTTTTAACAAGCGCTTGATCGCTTCCTGGCTATACAAGCGGGAAACCAGCTGTCGTTTGGTAGCCAAGCCTTGAGAACGTTTCGCCAAGCTGATCAGCTTTTCCGCAAACGGCCGTAACGCCTTGGCTTTCGCCTCAGTAGTCGTAAGGGAGCCGCGAACAAACAAATCCGCCGCTAAGTTCTTAAGCAGAGCGGTCCGCTGTCTTTTCACCCGGCCTAATTTTTTACCTGAACGCCGATGTTGCATATGATTAACGGAAAATTATTTATCGTTAGACGCCGCATCGTCCGGCAAGGACAAACCGCGCTTTTTCAGGAGCTTGCGCACCTCTTTCAGCGCCGTTTCTCCGAAACCTGACAAGGACAGAAGCTCACTTTCTTTGCGAGAAACCACGTCGCTTAATTTCTTAAGGCCTGCACCGTACAAAGCATTCGTCGTACGGGTAGACAATTTAAGATCTTCAATTGCCGCGTCATTCGCGCCCAGATTTACCTTGGCCGCTTGCCCCGGCAAAGCCGCCTCTTTTGAACCGTCGGACAGTTTAGTTTCTTTTTGGGCCTGGACATCAGTAAATAAGCTGAAATGATCAACCAATATTTTGGCGGCCTGATCGACCGCTTGCTTCGGCGGAATGGTGCCGTCGGTACGAATCTGCATCGTAATCTTATCGTAATCGGTCATCTGACCGACCCGGATGTTTTCCACCTGAAAACTGACCGAGCGAATAGGTGAAAAAATCGCATCCACCGCAATCGTGCCGATATCAAGTTTTTCCTTGTCGCGCTGTTCCACCGGAACATAACCACGGCCGGCCTGGACGGTGATTTCCATCTCTAGCTTCGCCTGCTTGGAAGTCAGTGTCGCTATCAGCTGGTCCTTATTGACAATTTCCACCTCACTCGGAGTTTCAATCGCCTCAGCCATGACCGCGCCCGCGCCGGTTTTCTTCAAAACCAGCTTGATTGCTTGGTCAGAATGAACCGTCAAGCGCAATTTTTTAAGATTTAAAATGATTTCAACGACATCCTCTTTTACTCCCGGAACAGTCGAAAATTCGTGGTCAACGCCCTTGATTTTCACCGCGGTCACCGCGGCGCCCGGCAATGAAGACAATAAAACCCGACGCAAAGCATTGCCGATCGTGGTGCCGTAGCCAGGGAAAAGCGGCTCGACCACCAACGTCGCTTCGCGGTCGGTCAACTTAGAAAACTCAATCTTGGACGGTAAATCGATTGTTTGCACAAAATTGTTTAACGGTGTCGAAGCTGCATAATCTTCGATCACTCATTAATATCAATTAGCGTGAATATAATTCGACAATCAGCTGAGTATCAACCGACAAATCAACATCCGCCTGAGTCGGCCACTGGCTGATTTTAACTTTAAGGTTCTTGGTATCTAGCGTCAGCCAAGCCGGTAAGCTTTTCGGAGTAATTTTTTTGGACAAAGCGGAAAAATACTTATTCTTGAGTTTGGCCTCGTTGACGGTAATTTCATCACCTGGTTTAACTAAATAATTCGGCCGGGTCGCCTTGCGGTTGTTGACTAAAATCGCGCCGTGGCCGACCAATTGCCGCGCCAAATTTCTGGAGGCCGCCAGCCCGCTGCGATAAATAACATTATCCAAACGGCATTCCAAAAGTCGCAATAGCATTTCGCCGGTAACGCCCTTCTGTCGAGTGGCCATTTCATAGTAGCGGCGAAATTGTTTTTCCATTAAGCCGTAGATTCGCTTCACTTTTTGCTTGGCCCGCAATTGCTGGCCATATTCGCTTAAACGTCCGCCTTTTTCGCCGTGAACGCCAGGCGCGTAAGAACGAGATCGGAAGAGCACACGTCTGAACTCCAGTCACGAGTGGATATCTCG
>CALEFQ010000040.1 GCA_937877125.1 uncultured bacterium
CCTTCAACGCCGGCGATGATCAGAATCCCCGCTAAAATCGGACTGACGCAAGGAGTCCAGCCGACCGAAAAAACAATTCCGCCGAAAAAAGACAACAGCCAGGGAGCGAATCGACGCCGAGAAATAACCGCCAGACTTTTTCGATGAGGCGCATTAAGAAATGGAACCGGGAACAAACCGGTCATCACGATCCCTAGGATAATCATCACTACTCCGCCGATACTCATAAGCCAGGTGTCGGCCCGGTGCAACCACGAACTGAGCCAGCCGACGGAAGCCCCCAAAACGACAAAAACCAAAGTGAACCCCAGAGCAAACCACAATGAACTGGCCAATAAACGCCCGGGCTGGCGAGATTTTTGATCCGCGGGAATTAGATTCACGCCCGCCAGCCAGGCCAACCAGGCCGGTAGAAGGACTACCACGCATGGAGAAAAAAACGACACCAGACCGCCGGTAAAAGCGGCAAAAATTGAGAGGGACTCATTCATGGACTTCCGGAGTTATTTTTTTTATTTTGAGCAGGGGTGCGCCGTCAATGTTTAAAACATAGATCGGCTCCAGTGATTTAAAAGGATCATAATTAGCCTTGGTCAGGGCCAGAGAATAATCAGGATTATCTTTTTCCTTGACAGCCTTAAGATCCGAACGTAAAAACGGGATGGCCATTTTATCGGTGGGTTGCACCGCGATCCGCGCATCGCCGGAAACGTTTTGATTCAACCACTCGGCCCCGCCCTTCATTTCAATTCCCCAATACCCGACTTCATAGTCAGGATAAGCACCGCCCATTCCGCCGATTAATTCATTGAAATAGTAAAGCTGATAAGGATGGATTAAAATCATTTTGTAAAAAATAGAACCGCCGCCAATAAATAAAATCACCGACCAAACAATGAGAGCCAGGCGGCGGCCAGCGCCAGGAGAATATTTTTTGGCCAGCCAGTGATAAACGAAAGCCCCGCCCCCGCCCGCCAATACCGCCAGCGCCGGCACCACCAGGAAAAAATGCCGGATGCCGTCATAAACGCTGATGCGCAATAAAATAATCGACCCCAAAACTACCGTCAGCCAGACCGGGAAAAGAATCATAACCCGATTCGTTTTCTGGATCGATTGCCTGACCGCTATGACCGAACCGATCACCGCTAATGCCAGAATCAATGCCGGCGTGACCCAAAACAGCATCACCGGTGCGTAATGCCACGGCAAATCAGGCGCCGGCAGAATCTTGCCGGCATATTTGACCAATCCCGTCCAATCATAAGAGCCCACACTAACCACCGCTTCCCAGAAGCGATTGAGCGGTGCCGGCCAAAGCCAGGGCCAAAAAGCCAGCATGGTACCAAAAGCAATAAACGGATAAGCGATGACGGCCCAGCCCCAGCGTTTAAATTTTTCTTTTAGAGAAAACGCTTTGCTTCTAGTTTTAAACCAATTCTTTATCAGATCGCGATCGGAAATCAAGATCCAGACCAGAATTATCAAAGGCACCCACAAAGCATTGGTCCGAACCGCCAAGGCCGCTCCTAAAACAGCGCCGGCCAAGATAAATTGCCACCATTTCTTTCTCGACCAGGCCCAAACAAAAAGCATCATCGCCAGAGCGGCTAGTGCCGCCACCGGTAAATCCTTCGGGTTTCCCTGGCTCTCGCCGATAAAGCGCGGAAAAAGCAACAGGAAAATCGACGATAAGAAAGCCGTCAGCGTCCCACCCGCTAAATACCCCAAACCGTAAACAGCTCCTAATAAAATCGCGCCGAAAATAACCAGCGGAACATGGTGCGCCGCCACCTCATTTAGCCAATTTAGCTTATCGGTAAAAATCATTTTACTCCCCTGCCCCAAAAGATCAGCCAGGGGGCCATAGTATTTCAAGTTATGATTGGTCTCGATCTGATCAATAGGAGCCTGGCCGGTGATCACTTGCCAATTAATTTCACCGTTGCGCCAATGGACGCTTTCGTCCCAAGTCTCGCCGTAATCATTGAGATTAAGAAAATTCACTACCAAAAAAACTGCCGCCAGGACCGCCGCTAACAGAAAAACAAAAACCTTGGTTTCGTAGAAACGCATTAGTCTTTACTAAAAAATTACCGGCCTAATTTTTTATTAAGCCACCAGCGCTTGAAAAGTGGAACCGTCAGGGTTGATAAGACAAAGGCCAGCGCCGGCACAATCGCGTTAAGGAAAGGATCCGGCAGTTTGGCGAACCAGAAAAAAACCACGACTACGAAGTAAGTCAAAAACAGGATGATGACCTTGCGCAGCCAGCTGGTTTCCCAGGCCTTGTCTAATTCTACCCGCCGGTTCCTTTTTTTTATTTGCTCGATTTCCGCTTGTAATTGATCTAGTGTGGGCATAATCTAATATTAATACCAGGAGAAGCGTCAGTTTCTCCTGGTATTTTAGCGCTCGGGCTTGATTTTATCAATTATTTTGACTTTCCTAGTGTCTTTTTCTTTTCAGACCATTCAATCGGACACATGGCCCCAGTCTGTAACGCCTTGAGCACCCGCAAGGTCTCGGTAACGCTCCGGCCGACATTCAGGTCGTGGACCACCTGATACTGCAAAATGCCGCGCGGATCAATCACGAAAGTACCCCGCAAGGCCACGCCTTTGTCTTCCAATAACACGCCGTATTGGCGGCTAACTTCCTTAGTAATGTCGCTCAAGAGCGGGAAATCCAGCTCGCCTAAATCACTTTTTATCCAGGCCTGGTGAGAATAGACGCTGTCGGTACTGATCCCGAAAACCCGGGCATTCAGCATCGCGAATTCATCGAGACGCCGGTTAAATTCCTTGATTTCCGTGGGACAGACAAAAGTAAAGTCCAACGGGTAGAAGAAAATTACGGTCCATTTCGATTGGCCGGGCAGCGGCCGGAATTTTTTGATCTGCCCCTTGAGGACGCCCTGCAGAGAAAACTCCGGGGCCGGCTTACTTACTTGAATCATATTTTTCCTTTATTATTTGATAATTTTTACATTTGGGGCAATAACCGCGGACCGTGATATCCACATCGACAATCTTGAATTTGCCGTGGCGGCTTAATCCCTGGCGCAAAGCGGTATAACGTCCGAAATCGTCGTAAACGCGACCGCATTTCAGGCAAACGAAATGCTGATGATCTTTCAGATCGGCATCATATCGCAAACATTCGCGGTCAAAACATAATTCCTTGATTTGCCCCTGTGCAGTCAGCTGCTTCAGATTCCGATAGACAGTCCCGAAGCTGATCGACGGAACCCTGTCTTTAACCGCCGCGAAAACAGTTTCCGCCGAAGGATGAGTTTTGACGGATTTTATATAATCTAGAATAACTTGTTTTTGTATCGTTTGGCGCATATTTTTATTAATAATAATTCCTATTTAGAGAATAACCTAAATAGGAATTATTATCAATAAAGTTATCCACAGCCGCCGCTCTGGTAGCAACACTATGCCAGCGGATTATTTAGAGGCAAAAGGATTTTTTTTGATCCATTCCTGATAAAGCGCTGTCTGGCTCCAAGCTGACCACGGTATTGAAGGATGAACCGTTTTGCCGCCGAACTTGATGGCCCGAGCAATCGCCGGAATCGGATAGCCGCCGTAGACATAGGCGTCCACCAGCGTACTCCAGTTTTTTTCGGAAACCGGGATCCGGCCAGCCCCAAAATAATTTTCCAGTCCCCGCCTTAGCTCGACCGCTTTGGCTGAAAGGCGGCCGGGAATCATTTCGAATTGGTTATAGGGGCCTTTCATTATACTGGCATACCACCAGAAAACTGGCTTCGGATCCATCGAGCGATCAATCAGGCCGAAATGGTCCTCATAAGAATTGCCGGTTTCCCGATCCCGATAGGTGTAAAGAAAGATTTTGTTCACATAAGGAAGATTGGCCACGTAGGGAACTTTTTTCATCAGGTATTCTTTCTGCAGACTTTCGCTCACTCCCCCTTCGGTCGAACACCCCATTTCAGTTACCCAAATTTTTTCATTGGGATTGTATTTTTTTATTACGTTATTATAAAGATTGTCCAGACTATCCTCCAATTCCCGGTTGGTCGAGTCATCCCGGTAATCGCGACAATGATAAAGATGCAGTGCCAAGGCGTCAAAATGCCCGCGGCTGGTCTCATAAAGCTCTTTGATAAAAGACTCGTTGGGATAGGAAATCCCTGCGGTCAAGACAGTGGCGCTGGGATCAACTTCCTTAATGACTTCATAAGCCGACCACAAAATTTTGCGGTAATTAGCCATCGTGTTCGGCTGGAGAAAGTCTCGCGAATCCGGTTCATTCCAAACTTGCCAGACATGGATCGACGATTTATAACGTTCCACCAGAAAACGGATATAGCGTTTCCAGCGTCCGATATCTGATATCTGGAATTGTTTATCGGCTTCCGGACCATAAGCCAGCATGCCAACAACATTGATACCGTTATTTTTGTAACGATCCACCACGTAATCATAGCGGGCCAGCCAGGCGTCGTTATTGTCTTCTAATAATTTGGTATAAAAATGCTCGCGCACCCACTTGGTGCCGGTATTCTTTAAAAAACTTTCCGTCCGACCGTTGGCATCAAAAGCGTCCAAGGCCCAGTGGACATTGACTCCCAGTTGGCTCTTGTAAAGAGGCTTGGCCTGCACCAGTGCCGGGCAAAGAGTGAAGCTAAAAAAGCCTATCAATATAATCGCTAGAATTTTTTTCATAGTAAGCATGTTAATTTGGTAATTATTTTATCATAGTCTCGCGATTAAGCCAAGGCAGAAACCGGCCGATGAAACAAAAACTTCCCCCCACACTCAGGCATTGGAAGGTCATTTCAAATCCTGAGTGTGGGGGGAGTTTTTGTATGAGAATAATACAAAGACTATTTCTGACCGCCGTCTTTTTTCTTCAAACCGGACAGCATATAAAGCGCCACAACGACTCCCACAGCCGCGACGATAATCATGGTAACCCAAGCAAAATCTAACATTGTTTTTGTTTAAATGTTTAATTATTCAGATAATAGCACATAGCGGCCGGACGTGCAAACCGCTTGGGGATAGTCGAGATTATTCGCGGTATCTGCCCGCACCGCTGGCACCCCAAATGTTCGCCGGACTGTAGCTACTTAATTTTTTTTATAAACTTAGGAACCTGGGGATGATTGATTTTACCGCCGGCGGCGATTCCACCATCGAAGAAACGATCTTTTGAACGGTTTCTGCGTCATAGCGCTCGTCATAGAAATCCAGGTAGGTTTTTATGGAATTTTGATTATGTTCGGGATGAAATTGGAGTCCAAACAAAGGCAACGTCCGGTGCGCGATAATTTGAATCGGACAACTGGCACTAGAACCAAGGCTCCTGAAGCCCGCAGGCAAATGGGTAACAAAATCGCTATGCGCCTCATTGGCCAAGAAAGACCGGGGTAAAAAATCAAAAAAAGTACCGGCGGTATTTCGCGTCGCTATTTTTACCGCTCCTAGTTCGGCCCGGTTTTTATTTTTCACGATTTTTCCTCCGCCGGTGAAAGCCAAAAAATGCAGGCCAAAGCAAATTCCTAGAAACGGGATTTCAGCCCGCCGACACCAAGCAACAACTTTTCGGCCCGCCGGGAACCAGGACTGTTCCCCGTCGCTGACGTTGGTGCTGCTGCCGGTCATAATGACATGACTGACCCCGTTTAACTCCGGCAAACGACGCGCGGTCAAAAAATTATGGCTAAGAAACTTATTTGGTGGAAGGTTTGTCTGCCTGATGATTAGTTTTTTTTCAAAATCAGCCAGCCCGGCTTCACGCGTCTGTAAAATCAAAATTTTCTCCATAGGTAAATATTTACGGACAATTTCGCGGGCACAAAATTTGCGCCCGCGAAGTTGAGGGGTAAAGATAACTTTACCCCTGAAGATAGCTAGTCCAGCAATTGCACACGTGTTTTTTCCAGCAGGCCCAAGGCGGCCGGAACGGTACGCTTGACGATCATAATTCCGATTTTCTTCGGCCAGAGCCGTACTAGAAATGGGACAATCCCCTCCTGCCCCTGAAAAAGGTCTTGACCGAAAGCCTGACAGAGTTCGGCGAACCCGGAAAACTTTGGCCGAGACACCGTCAGAATCTGCATGGCGATTGCCCATTGCCGGTTCAGGCGATCAGCCACCTGCCGGGCGACAGACATGGCATAGCTAGTCGCCGTCACCCGGCCGTTGGTTTCCAGCAGGAAAACACGTCCCGATTCCGCCTGCAGAAAATCGAATCCCAGCACTCCCCGGTAGCCGCGCGACCACTGGTAGGCTACGTAAGGTCGAGAAATCTCTTCCATCACTTGCACATCAGCGGCATTTACTCCGGGTAAACCCTCATTGCCGGCGGCGATGACGTTGCCGAGATGAGTCAATCCGTCGGCATCGATGATTTGCGCCGTGGCGCAAGCGACCAAGGGACCAGCCGGCCAAAGCTCCCATTGCAGACTCATCGGCGTGTGCGGCAAGAAAGCCTGCTCGACAATGATCGGCGTCGTCGGCTGAAACTGGGACCAGAAATCCCGGATCTCGGCGGCCGTGCGAACGAACCGCATGCCGAATCCGCTAGCCGCCCGCGGTTCCTTCAGAAGGACCCGGCCGACATGATTGGTCAGACGACGGCTAGCCGCAATGGCCGCCTCGGGCGAGTGACAGACCCGGTACGGAGGAAATTCCTCCACGCCCATCAGAGTTCCGACCGCGCGCAAAGTCAGCTTGCAATTCGTGTTTTCCGTCAATTCCGCCGAAGGACTGAAGGCCGCTTCGCGCCAAGTTTTTCCCAGGCGCGCCAGCAAAGCTTCCGCCTTCTCGGTCGTGTGAAAAACCTGCAGGCAACCGGAACCGTTGAAAATCTTCTTCCATTGAGCGTCAGCTAGGCACGTCACGTCAGGCACGGCCTCCACCCGATCCGGACCCAGTCCGACCCGTCTCAAATAAGTGACATACTCCTCTAGTCCCGTTCCGTCCTGGACCACGACAAACGAACCGTCCATCAGCAGCGCGCGATCCGGATATTTCTCGATCCCGGCCACGTTTTTCAGGAATTCGTAATGAGAAATATCATGCCATCTCCCAATTTGATTTTTTCCCTCCACGGTACACCTCCTTGTGATATGTGAAACAAGTTTCACGCCATCAAAAAACCCCGCTACCGGCGGGGCAAGAATCGTTTGCTTTGTCTATACTACGAAGCCGCCGCCGGTGGTCCGGGTAATGAAGAGGCTAATCAAAATAAAGCGGCTGGCAAATTTCATACTTCCGATTTTAATCATTGGAACAAAAGTGTCAAGAGGAAAACTTATTTGGGCTTACGGACATTAAGATAAGCATTTTCACCCAGGCGAGCAATCACGTCCCGCACCGCGATGACCGATCCGGCCGGCCAATAATCGGCCAGAGCCGGGCGAATCGGCAGGCCGGGATGAACGGTCCAAATCATTTCGGCCGTCGACGGTTCGGGATCGTCAGTTTTTGCTTTTTCATTAGGGCCGATGATGATTGTTCCGAAATCGACGGGCGGAAAGTCAACTCGTTCGACTACCAAAGAACAAGGCACCCCGGGCTTAGTTCTCAAGACGCTAACCGCCGTATCCGGAGACAAATCAATCCCCTTTACGATCCCGACCTCCCCGCCGGTTTGCACTTTCAAGTAGCGGCAATCCGGAAGCAAAGATTCCGGCGCGACGCCCAGGGCGATGAATTTTTCCCGGTCATCTCCCTGAAGGGAGCCGCGCTGCTCAATCGCCCGAGCCAGCAAATCACGCAAATTTCTCGCCTCGGTAAAAAGAGACCCGACGGACTTTTCCGGATTAAAATGTTTGTCATGCAAAGCCGCATAGTAATCCGCCCGCTCCGATGGCAAGAATTTTTCGATCTCGGCCAAGCCTCTCTCCGGCGACATCCGATTTTCTTGTTCGGCAAACATATTCTAAGAAATATTACTGACCAAAAACTATTTTTTAACCCAGTCAACCATTTCCAATGTAACCGGCTTGTCCAGTTGAACTTTCCCTTCGGATTCCAGCGTACTGATAATATTGAGCTCTTTTTTTGTTTGCGGGTCAATTGATTTCAGCCAGCCGACAAAATCAGTACCATAAATGCCGAAAACAATTTCTCGCCCGTCCGGCGACCAACTAAGGCTATTTATCTTGTGCTTAGCGTAAGAACCTAATTCTACTTTAGGCGATCCGGAACGATCCATTTTGTAGATATGAGAATCAATATAATCCGGGAAACAGCCGCCAGTCGTCGTATCATAATAAGCAAATTGCTGTCCCGTCGGGTCCCAAGTCAACCCGCCGATCATATTATCCCCCTCGGAATAAAGGCTAATCTGATCACTGGCGATATTGATGGCCCAAAGTTTATGTGTCGCCTGAGGAGAGCATAAATTGGATAAGTCCAGGGATTTAGAATAAGTGCGATACACCATGATCATTTTCTCATCCGGAGAAATTGCAAACTTGGTCGCCTGAAAATTTCCATCTTGGGAGAAAAAATCGGCCCATTTAATTTGCGACCAGTTGAAATCAGGGAAAATTTCGGCAAAACTCTGGATTTGACCAGAGGCGAGATTTACCCGGACAAACTCGAAGCTATCGTTTTGGCGACGAATCGTAAAAAAGCTTTTGCCGTCTGAGGAAAAATCAGCAAAATCAGTAAAGAGCGCCCGGTTGTATTGATCAGCCAAGACTGTTTTTTTCTGACCGGTAGCAACTTCATAAATCGTCAAGCTGGAATCGGACAGGAAAGGATCAACCTTGCCAGTACTAAACTGCTGGGCGGACCGCCTGGACCAAGGGTAGACTAAATATTTATTATCGGGAGAGGCCTTGAGCGCTCCGGGAAATTTCGCCGAATCTGGCGGTTCAATCTCTTGGGACGGCGCGCCAGCAAAAGGAGCGGAAAAAACCCGCTGGCCGGCGATTTCCCAATCAATTGTCTGGATTCCAAATTTTTTGGCCACGGGATCTTGCTCGGTCGCAATATAAAAATAATCCGAGTATGCTTGCGAATGCAAAAAGCTCATGGGATACCCTGAAACTGGCAAAATCTTATTATTACTTCCGTTCCGTTCAATCAGTCCTCCGCCCAAAAAATGATTCAAAGAAAACTGTTTGCAATCACTTTGCGGCAAATTGATTTGGGCCGGCAATAAATCCGCCGGGATGGTCGCGCCGGAAGAAGAAATCACGTTATCATTGCGACCATACAAAATTAAATACTCCCCTCCGCTCGAGCCAGTTTGGCTATGCGGGCCTTTCGGCCATAGCCAAAAAACCAGAACACCGACTCCCGCCAAAACAATAATGGTCACCGCGAGCCATGTTTTTTTGTTCATATTTTTCAGCTCATTTAATAACAAAACCTTTGACTTTTCGACCCAAGCCCAAATCAGGGGAAAATATACCTAATAATCGCTCCGGCCACGTCGCGCGGCTGGCCCTGGTAAGGAAAGTGGTGAATATCCAGGCCGGCCGGGTGATTTAACTCCAGGAGAACGATATTTTTTTGGCTGGTATCAGACGAATGGATATCTTTACATAATATGTCAACCCCGGCGATTTTCAGCCCGATCACCGCGACGCTTTTGATCGCGACATCTTTCAGCGCCTGGGGCACCTCATCGGTCACATCAAAGGTCCGCCCGCCAGTGCTAACGTTGGCGTTCCAGCGCAGGACCACTGTCTCCCCGCGCGCCGGGCGATAATTTTCCGTCCAACCCTGTGCACGCAATTTGCGACGCGCTTCGTCATCCAAGACGATCGGACAGAGCGGCAAATCATATTGGCCGCCGTCCGCTTGCCAAATCTTGTTATAATCCGCCGCCAATTCTCTGACGGTTTTCCGGCCGTCGCCTTCGACATAAGCCGGCTTACGCTCCAAGACAGCGACCACTTTTTCCCCCACCACACTAAATCGCAGGTCGCGTCCGGTAAAAAATTCTTCCACCAAAACCTGGCTGCCGACACCAGCTTTTTTCATGAAAGTGAAAGCTTTTTTGACGGCCGCTATTAACTCGGTTCGGTTTTTGACATTCATCGAAGCGCCGTTGCCATGCGAAGCAGTAATCGGCTTGACCGCTAGAGGAAATTTCAGTTTTTTCAAGGTTGGCGCGGAAATCGCCGTCGGACGGTCAAGGATCGCAGATGCTGGCACCGGAACCCCGTGAGGCTTGAGAAGCTGCCGGGCCAAGTATTTGTCGTTGGCGATATTGGCCGACACGACATTATTACAGGGCAAAGATGTGCCGGAAAAAAGGAAGCCCCGCCGCTGATCGCCGATCCAAAAAACCTTGCCGGGCAGCAGTTGATAGGTCAGCCCCTGTTTTTGCGCCGCCCGAATCAGCAACGATTTAGAAATTCCCAGATCGCCGACACACTGCTTTTTGATTTCAGAAAGTGGCATCATATGTTTTTTATTTAAACATTATACCCCGCGCCGCCCGAATTGTCGAGAAAAACAAAACCCGCCGGCGGCGGGAATTTTAGTACCGAGAATTATAAATTCTTCAAAAAATCATACTGGCGATAGCGCTCGATCAGAATCTCATAATCCGGCCGACCGGGCAAGCGCTTGGCCGGATGGAAAATGACTTCCACGCGCCTTTCAGAAATTTCCGAAAGCATCTTGACCACTGCCGCCGGCTCTTTTTTCGGGAACAGCCAATCAATGCTTAGCAGCGAATCAGTAGTCTTTTGGCCAAAACCGTAGTGGCCGCCGCTAGTGAAAAAGCGGTCCCAGCCCAGTAAAGCATTTATCATCACCGCTTTCGGCGAAGCCAGAGAATAACGCGCCGGCAGGGCTCGCCGACCGCCCCGGATATGCTTGATCCCAAATTCTTGGGCTAGCCGGCAAATATCGGCAAACAAAAAGGGATGAAAATTTAGATGCTGGTGCGCTTCCAGCTGATCGGGCGGATAACCGAAACGGCTGATGAATTGCTCAATCTGATTTTTCCACGACACCCGGACTCGATCGCGCAGCGACCGGCTAAAAACTAGGCGCCAGCCGCTCTTTAGGATAAAACCGAGCTTTTCCTCATCGGCGATGCCGCCGTCCTTATCCAAAATTTTACGGGCATCAAGATGCAAGCCGATCCGGATATCGCGGGATCTTTTCAGGGCCTGCAACCGCGACAACTCGCCGTCCGTCAAGCCGGCCAAAAGCACCGACGTGCCTTGCAGCCGCCCGGTCGTCAACAGCTCTAAAATAGCCTCGTCGCCCTGGGGCAACAGGCCGAAATCGTCGGCGTAAAAAATTAAATTTTTAGCTGCCATCATTGGGGAATTTTTTCCTCATAGCCGCCCCAGATTTCGCCGGTAAGGTAATCCACATAAACCGTCTGGCGCGGATCGGTGTCTAGGGTAATCGCATAAGCCGGCCTTTTGAAATGACGGGGCAAAGCCACTTTGGTATTCCGCGTCCACTCATTCATCGCGATCCGTTGCTCGCCTAGGCGAGCCGTCTCCGACGGCAGGCCTAAATGTTGCCGAGCCCGGTCGGTCGCCTCGTCCAAGGTCAGGAATTGATCCCAATCCTCGGTCGTGATCCGATAGATTAACAAGGAGTATCCTATCTGATAATCAGGCTCGCGGTCAAGGATTCGCAGATAGGAAATCTCATTTTTGGCCCTGGCTTGGAATTCACTCATCTGGAAAAAACTGGAACCCACGACCAAGTACGAACCGGCCGGCGGCAAACAGTCGATCGCATGCCAGGCCGTAAAATTATCTCGGCCCAGCGAATGCCCCGGCGTTCCCCCGCCCATATAATCGAGGTAAACATGATCTACTCCTTGCTTATTCATCCATTGGCGCAGCCGATTGAGATCCTGGCCCCAATCCAAACTGGAATCAACCAGATATTTGTGCGCATTTCCCCTCGCGCCGATAAACTCGTTGAAATAAGCCAGGTAAGAAGGATAAATAGAAATCGTGCCGACCGCTAACCAAACCAGCAAACCAGCGATAATCAGCTGAAAAGTAAGCCGGGGCCATTTTTTGTTTTTTTGGATATCAAGCCGGCGTAGCCCGGCATCAAGAAACCGGACCGCCCCCGCCGCCAGCAAAAAAATAAAGGGGAAAGTCGGCATCATCCAGCGCAAGCCAATATTGGTGTTCGTGAACATCCCGCCGACCCAAAACACCAAGACAAAAATAGTCAGGCCAATCACGGTGAAACGGCGCCAAACCAGCTCCCGCACCCGTCGCCATAATTTCTGACTGGCGCTATCCCGCTCATCAGTAAAGCGGCTTGCCGCGGGCGGGCCCCGCTCGGATTGGCGTAGCGCCAGCCAGTTTTTGCGTAACGCGAGCACGGCCACTACGCCAACTAGAACCGTAAAAACCAAAATCGGGATCGGCATCTTCACTAAATAAGCCAGGTAATAGTAATACCACCAGCCCGTCTCCCGGTAATCCCCCATCAGGAAGGCCGTATTGCGTCCGCCGATGTCGTTTTTATAAACATAGACCATCCCCAGGAAATAAGTACCGGGCGCCTTGCCGCCGGAAATTTTTCCGAGCTTTAAAAGTGTTTCGCGCGCTAGCTGGGGAATTTTCCCCGTCGCCAGTTTTTTATCAGGACGAGTGAAAGCGTAATTGACCAGGCGCTCATAAACATCATCGGGAATATTTTGGGTATGGTGCCAGTAAGGCAAAAAGACAATCACGTGCGACAAAACCACGATAACTAAACCGCAAATCGCGTACAGCCAGATTTTCTTGAGCCAGAACCAAGGGAAAAACTTTGTCCCGAGCCAATTAGGCACGGGGGTGTAGCGAAATACCATGGCCAGCAGCAAGGCTAAGCCTAGATACGGCCAAATGAGGATCGCGCTGAATTTAGCCAGACAAGCCAGCGCGATCGTCACCGCAGTCAAAATCAAATTAATCCAGTGGGGCCGTTTGATGAATTTCAGGATCGTATAAACCGCAATGAAGAGAAAGGCCGTACTGCCCACGTCGGTAGTCACGTAGCGCGCGTGCCCGATAAAATCCGGCGTGAACACAAACAAGAAAAGAGCGAACAATCCAGCGAGCGCGCCGAACAATTCTTTAGTCCACCGGAACAAAAAATAGCCGAGCAGAAAAAGAAGCAGCATCGGCCCCAGCCGCGTCCAGAAAAAAATCTGTTCGGTATTATTGCCCCATTCGTAAATAAATTTCCAGCCGGTTTCCCACTGGCCATTCGGCTCCTGCTGCCAATTATAAAGTTCGGTGGGAAATTTCAGGTCAGTGATAAAAAGCAACGGTAGCGAGGCAATATCTTTTATCAGCGGGGGGTGCTCCGGATTGAGGCGATTATCGCCGAATTTCAGGGCGGCATAACCGCCGGGGATATGGGCTACCTCGTCGACAATACCGGAATCGGGCGGCTGATCGCCTCCTAGCCACTGCGTTCCCGCGGAGCTGAAGAACGCCTGCGTAAACATAATAATTAAAAGACCAAGCGCCAACCAATTGGCTTGGCGCCGGATCCAGTGGCGAAGTGCCATTAATCTTTCCGTTAAAGACACCATCAAAATATCCGCATTATTAAGCGACCCACTACTGCTTTCTTCCTCAACAATAACACAAAATATCTGGCCACTTCAAGGCATCCGATCATTAGAACTGGCCTCTAAAAAAAGCACCTCGCGTATTTCGAGGTGCTTGGCTATTCTTTGATCCCCAGTTCTTTCCGCCGCGCGGCTTGCTTGTCGAGCGTCATTTTGCGAATCCGAATGTTTTTTGGAGTGATTTCCACCAGTTCGTCATCGCCGATATATTCCAGTGCGTCTTCCAAGCCCATCGTGTGGGGCGTGTCAAAATGCTCATTAGTACCGTCGCCTTTGGAGCGCATATTGGAAAGCTTTTTGGTTTTACAAACATTGACCGGCAAATCGCCCGGACGGGAGTTTTGCCCCACTACCTGTCCCAAATAAACCTCGACCGCCGGTCCGACAAAAAGAATCCCGCGCTGTTGGACATTGAGCAGGCCGTACAGATTAGTCAAACCGGCTTCGGTGGTAACCAGTGAGCCATGGTCGCGTTCCGGCCAGGTCTCGGGATCCGGCAGGTATTCTTGAAAAGTCGCATGCATGATGCCGAGGCCGTGCGTATCGGTCAAGAATTCCCCGCGGTAGCCGAAGAGGCCCCGCGTCGGGACCAAAAATTCCAGGTAGACCACCCCGTTTTCTGTTTTCATGTCTTGCAATTCCGCGTGGCGCTGACCTAATTTTTGCAAGACCACCCCCGAGTGCTTTTCCGGAACTTCAATCGTTAAACGTTCGTAAGGAGTCAGAGTTTGTCCTTTGACTTTCTTGGTAATTACCTGGGGGCGGGAAACCTGGAGCTCAAAACCTTCCCGGCGCAGACGCTCCAGCAAAATCGCCAGGTGCAGTTCGCCGCGGCCGGAGACTTCCCAAGTCCCGTCGGGCAAATCAGCCACCCGCAAGGCCATATCGGTTTGCAGCTCTTTATATAAACGATCCCGCAGTTGGCGCGAAGTGACGAATTTGCCTTCGCGGCCGCCGAAAGGCGAATCATTGACGCGGAAAGTCATTTTGACGGTCGGTTCCTCAATCGCCAGAAGCGGCAAGGCTTTAGGATTTTCCGGATCGGCGATAGTTTCGCCAATGTTGATTTCCGGAATTCCGGCCACCGTGACAACGTCGCCGGTCGGCGCCTCGGCCACTTCCTGGCGGCTCAACCCACAGATCGGAAGAGCACACGTCTGAACTCCAGTCACGAGTGGATATCTCGTAT
>CALEFQ010000041.1 GCA_937877125.1 uncultured bacterium
CGTCAAATAAATAACCGTTGTAAAACCCATAAATGGGAACTGCTGCAGCCACGCTCGAAGGACCGGTCAACTGCCAGCCCCGGTCAAATGATTCCTGGAGCGCAACCAGCTTCACTCCGGCCGGAACTGACAAATGGTAGGAATCGCGGGACGCATCAAAAGAACTAGGCAGACTGGGATTAAACGCCAAGTCTTTTTGGCGTTGCCCAAATGATTCCGGCCAAGCGGTAGCATTATAAAACCCGGTGGCCAGCCGATCTACGTCTTGGCCCAATAGTAATTTGGCGCGATCGACCCGCCAAGTCGAATCTGCCCCCGTTGGAGTATTTTCATACTTTATCTTCAGGTATTTAGTATCCTTTTTGGTTTTAAAACGCCGGTAATAAATATCGGGGCTGTAATCACCATTAATCCTCTCAAACAAACCGTGGCTGGCCGTGGCTTTTTGGCGCGATTCCGAAAATTCGTATATTTTTGCGGAGAAGCTAGCCACTTGCCGCGCGGACATCTCGGCGACTAGCGCATATTCGGTCCCGGGCTTTACTTCAATAAAATCTCCCGATCCGGAATCTTGATCTGCTCCAGGCAAATCACGACCGGAAATTTCCGGGAAACTCAAGTGAACTGAACCGCTTAATCCCGAATTTTCAAATTTATCTTCTCGAGTCTCCATTTTTCTCGAGGCATTATTGACCGTGACCTTTGGCGCTATCGACCGGCTGTCAGCTCCGCGGTAATCAACCGACAGCCGGAAATCTTTGTCGGTCAAATTAAAATCCAAGCCGGCTATAAGATCCTGGGGCAGTAAGTGACGGCTGGTGCCATAAGGGATTTTAGACAGTAAAGCCGCCGATTTTTCAATGGCCTGATTCTGATCAACTAAATCAACAAATTTGATCTCGGTTACCGCGTTAAAGCCTGACCAGTTTATTAATTCAACGAATGATTGGTCAAAATCCTCCGCCAAAGAACCGACTTTTTGCCACTGGAAAGTGTTATCTGGGCCGGCGGTACTCGCCCGTCCTAGTTCTATTTTCCCCGAACGCAATTTAATCTCGCCACCGCTCCAATTACGAAAAACTCGCGCATAAACATCAACTCCAGATAAAGGTCGAGGCAAATCAATCCGGATGATCTGATTACCGGATTTATCAGGCTCATTCGCAAATATCATCCCCCGACCTGAATCAAAATCCCAGTTAAACATACCGCGTTTCTCTATCTCGTTGTGCCATTCGCCATGCAATGGATCGGTGACAGAAGCTTTTACCCATGATTTATCGGGGTCGCCCTGATTGGTAAATTCGGCCGGATAAATTATCGGAGACTCTTGATCAACCTTGAAGGACAGGCTGTCGGAAGCAACGTTGTGAAACATAATCAGGTCGCTGTCGCGAACAATCCGCTCAACCAAATCGGCGCGGTCTAATTGGTCCAAAAACACATAGCCACAACGGTCCGCCCCGGTTTCCGCCTGACTTAGCAGTGAAGGCAAAACATCAAGACCGCCCATAATACTGATCAGGCAGTCTTTGGCCTGGACTTGTGGCAGAAAATAATTAGTCTTGTAGACATCGAGAATATCTCCGGAAAAAATTTTTTTCTGACCCGAATCAGCCGACAAAGCCTGGCTGATTACCGGCGCTGTAACTTCGGCCGAATCAGGCAAATCCTTTCGGACAACCGTATACTTGGCGCCCAATAAATAATTATACCGCGACAAATACTTCCAATCAGTCTCGAAATATCCCAGAATCATCCTAGCCTCATCACTTTGGGGCGAAAAACTGGGCCGAACCGACGAGCTGTTAACAAAATTGTCTATCTTTTTTCCCGGCAACCAGGTCAGACCCTGAGCGTTTTTCTGCATCGGGTACCAGGCCACCCGCCCCGATAAATCAGAATCACCATTAATAATATTGAAAACCTGTCGATAATCTTCGGGCAACGGTGCCGGGACGTATTTACCTCCTAATCCCGCCTTAATCTCTGGCAAGCAAAACATAGCAATCACTAGTCCGCCGGTGAAAATTGTCAGTGCTAACGGCGCGAACGACCGCCCCCTCTCCGGTCGACGCTTCAAGATCGCCAGGCAAATCGAAGCGGAGGCCGCGATAAAACCAAAACCATAGGCCAAGGGTAGGATTGATAAGATCCGGGTCGGATCACGCCCCAGCCAGCCAATCGACAGACCGTTGAAAATTCTGAAAAACAAATCAGGCCAATAAAGAAAGAAGACGACGCCCAGCGAGCCCAGCAGAAAAACCAGGAAGAAAAACAAGCCGCCACCGCGGCGTCGCGACGAGCTAGCTAGACTCAGAAGCAGTCCGACCAGACAATAAAACCCAAAAACCAAGCCGGGCCAGTTAATACCGCCATCGCTGGTTTGCAGGGAAAACGGCAGCCAGATATTGACATCGGACTGCGCCGCTAAAACATCGGCGGCCCGCCAAAAATAATTTGGCGTCGGCAGCGACTGATCATTCTGCCAGCTCTGAAGAATCGGAAACAGCCAATAGGAGCTAGCCAATATAATCAGCAGCGCCAAAACAGAACTGCGCCACAAGATTTTTAAAACTGCCGACCATTGCTTACCAACCAGGAAGAATCCCAGCTGGACGCCGACCGCAATCAGTAAAATTAGCGACAGATAAAACCAAAAATGGGGCGAGGTAATGAAAACTGCCGAAATGGCCGCCGTTAAAACGGCCCAGAGCAAGAATTTTGACCGCGGGCAGTCCCAACCTCGAAAAACCGACCAGATAATAAGGGGCAGGACGGCATAACTCAACCAGTGGAAATAATGGCCGACCAGGCCCAGACTCCAAGGGTTCAAGGCATACCAGACGGCTCCCAGCGCGACCAGAATCCAAGGCAAGATTTTCTTGCCGGAAACCAATTGAGGCCAAGCCCGAGCCAGGCAATAGCGAAAAAGCGCCAGTGAACCGATCAGGGCCACGATCACCGGGATCACGAACATTGATTTCTGGAAGATTTCGATTGACCACTGCCCAGACCGGGAAATAAAAGACAGGATCAGAAAAAATAAATAATCATTTATGAAAGTGATCTGAGGGAAACTACCCGCCCCAGACCAAAGAGACAAAAATCTTTCCGGCACCAGGGCGGAAATATCGACCGGCATATTGAAATCGCCATCCAATATTACCCCCCGCCCGATTAAAATCGCCCGCAAGACCAGCAGGGCGACGACCGCCAAAACACCGACCAGGAATAATCGAATGTTAATTTGCCGCCAGTCTATTTTTATCGGCAGCCAATCAAGACGGCTCAAAAAACGATCCCGGCACCCCAGAACTAAACCCGCCCCCAAAATCAAAAGAAAAATTTCGGCGCCGCATAAAGCCCCGGGACGGTCGCCCAGAACCAGGAACAAGACCGCCGCCAGCCCGGTCACGAAAGAAAAACGCCACCACGGCAAACCGGAAGGCAAAAACAAAATAGCATTAATGACAACCAAGATCGCCGCCAGAAAATACGACGACAGGCTAGAAAAAAACATCAAACCAAACAGAACGCTATTGACAATAACAGCGAAACTCCAAATTTGTTTATAATTTTTTTGACCTAACCAAGCCATAAATTATCGCGAATAATGATATTGCCAAGGAAATTATAATGGCACCCCGGAAATAATCCTGAAGCGAGTATTTCAAAGTTAGATCGTAATCCCCGGTCCGATCTAAATACCAACCGTTGGCATAGCCGTCAAGTTCCAGGTGTGGCACCGGCGGTTGATCAGCCCCAACTCCGTCAATCGATATTTTCCAAAAGGGATTGTAGGCCTGTGCTAGTTTCAATAAAAACGGCCGGGAGGCTTGCCTGACGGAAACCTTGATTTCCGTCGGTGAAACTTGATTGAAAGTCACGGTCGGGTTAGTTTCCGACTCCGGGCCAGAAAAAAGAGGATCGGGCTGGACTGTAAAATCCAGGCCGGAAATGATAAAACCAGAATCAACATTATTCGGCGTGATCGAAATGGCATGCTCACCCGCCGGCAGGTATTTTTCCGTCACCAACCGACGACTGCCGAATGACTTAGATAAATCATGCGCCGGCACGGATAGAGAGACGCCATCGATTGATATATCCAGCTCCTGGTCAGGCGAAGCCTTTTGATCATCCGCGGCCGACTGGTAAGCGTTAAGATATACTTTATACTGGGCGGTTTTTGGCAAAACTACCTGGGCATCTAGGCTCGATGCCGCTACAGCTTTTCCCCGCTTCAAACCTTCGGCTTGGTTTTCCCAACCAGCCAAGGCTTGCCCGTAAAACTGCGAAACGGCCTCCCATCGGACTGTTCCGATCTCGCGACTGATAGCCAGCGTAGCCAAGCGCTCTTCTGACAATTCCGCTTCTTTGATGAAAGCGGAATTAATTGGCGCCGGCCGCTCTAGCAATTCCGCGGCAACCGAAATTTCGGCCGCCTGATCATCAACTGAATAAATCTGATCCGCTGCCGAAACTAAAGGAGTTGAGCTAACTACCGTCAATCGGCAAAGATAGATCGGGCCAAAATCTTCGCGATCACCCGAGCAGATTTCGCCAATCTTTATCTGGCGATCCCAGGCCGCCCGCACCGGCGCGGGAATTTCAATATCACCGCGCCAACTTACCTGGTTAATACCTAAATAGCCCAAGGCGCTGACGGATTCGCTACCCAGATCAGAGCTTAAAATCGTCTGTAAATTTTTCTCCCAGGACAGGGAACCAGAAATATAAGACTGGGTGGCCGCCCGCACGATAGGCCGGTAAACCATCCCCACTAGCGGATCAAGCCCGTGATACCCCCAGCCAAAATCGCTCTGATAACTTTCCTGCGCAGGCAACAACAAATTACGGCCGTCCTGATTAGAATTTACCGCGTCCGCGTAATCCCGGAGGAAATCTGGCAATTCCACAAAATTCGAAACCGTCCGATTACCTATCTTTTGGGAATTGGCCCGTCCGGACCAAAGGGGGTAAGCAGTCACCGCCAGAGCCAACAAAATGAACCCCAATACGGCGAATCGAACAGCCACACCCCAAAATCTTCGTCGCTCAAATATGGATCGAATTTTTTCAAACAAATATTCTAAACCAAAGGGAATCATCACGGCAAAGACTAGTGACAAAACCGCCACAAAACGCACTGGCTCCCGAAACAGCCAGCCTAGCGGCATAAAATTCAAAACGAACTGATTAAAATTTCCGAACGGCTCATTTTGGCCGTTAGCGATAATCGCCGCGCCGACCAAAACCAAGAGCAATACCCAAAAAATGCGTTGTCGGCGCACCCTGGAGTTGAAAAAAGACAGCAGGACTAGAATGAAAGGCACGAAAATCAGAAAGGACAAAAGCCCGTTCTGAAAATAAGACCAATAAGCAACATTTCGTTCATCCCAGGCCCAGCTAGTTTGCAGCCAAAAAATGTTTAACAAATCAGCATTACGCGAAGTCCAATCCCAACTGGCCAAATCAGTCGTGGCTTGCAGGTTGCCCGGATTCAAATTCAAGAAAAGAAAAACATTTATATTGGCAAAAATCCACCACAAATTACAGCCGATAAAAACCGGCACGGCCAACAATATTCTTTTTAGGACCGCCCACCAAGCCAGCCGCGGTAAAACAAAAAAGAAATAGGCGGCGCCGAACACCGTCAGGAACAAAATCACAAAAACCAACGTGGGCGGATTGACGGAAAGTGGTCCCAATAGATTCCCCGCCAAAATAAAAATGACCGCCGGCCAGGGACCGCGCCGCGGCTGCAGTAAATTAATCAACAGGGCCAACAACAGCGGCAAAACAAATAACAGCCAATACCCGTAAAACGAGCTGGAAGAGAAAAATAACGAAGCATTGAGAATGTAAAACACCGAACCGATCAGGCGCCAATACGGATGCAAATGCGGGACCAACCTCGATAACAAGTAATACAGAGCCAGCGCACACGCCAGGTTGAGCAATCCGACCAAGATCAGGGCGCGCCAATGATCGGTCAGCCCGAATAGCTGCAACATCGCCTGGAGTAAAAAATGAATTCCGGCCGCCGGGGCTGAGTCCGGTCCCCCAATCCCGCTGGCCAATAACTCGTTGGTATTCCATAGATAGGGCACGTAAGCTAGCCATTTCAACGGGTTGACCAAGGGAATAATATCGCCGCCACCAATCACGAATTTTCCCGCAGGCCATAAATATGCAGGATAAAAGCTCACCACAAACAGGACGGCCAGGGAAATCCTCGAAGCTAACTGTCTCGATCCGATTTTCCATAATCGAAATATATTCATGAAGATTTTAGGCGCGGCCGGCCGACTTGCCTTAGGCGCTGTAATTTTGAATTACGCCAAACCATATATTTCATTAAATCGCGGTCATTAATCTGGCGCAGCTGCGCCACCTTTTGCCGCCAAGCGAGAATACTACGGCGCTGCCGCCAATTCCAGGCCCAGGAACGAGGGTAAACCGCCGCTGCCGCCCAACCTAGCAGGATTAGGGAACCAAGACATTCTCCCGCCTGCCAAAAAAAGTAAAGGGGCATTAGCCATAGGCGAGTTGAAAATTTATAGTGAATAAGTAAGTTGCGTAAGATATTTTTTTCGGTATAGAAACGACGCTTGGCGCTAGTAATATATTCAGTGGTTCGGGCCGCGCCGCCGGAGAGGATTCCCCCACTCCAGTGATAGACCTTGGCTTCAGGCACCGGAAGGATCTGATGGCCGGCTAAGCGCGCCCGCCAAGACAATCCGACATCCTCGCTGGTGAAAAAAGTGTCTTCGTCAAACTGCCCCAATTTCGAAAAAAGAGTTCGTTCCAGGAACAAGGCGGCCCCGTCGGCATAAAAAAGCGGCACCCCGGGAGTCAACGGAACCGGAAAACCAAATATATCAAGTCCTAGCCCGCAATTAAGATCCTGGCGGTCATCGTAGGTACGCTGGCGCGGCGCTAAAATTGAATTAGGCGCGGATTGCTCGGCTCGGGCAACCAATAACTCAACTGCGTCCGGAGCCAGCCAGAGATCGCAATTCAGAAAAAACAAGTATTTCCCCCGCGCCCGTTGCATCGCTAAATTATTGGCTCGCGCAAAACCGGCGTTTTGGTCGTGCCTGATCAATAAAAATTTATCAAAGGAACTTTCTAACTTCTGGTATTTTAGGGCGGAATCATCCGAAGAATTATTATCAAAAACAATTACTTCTAACGGCCGGTAGGTCTGCTTTAAAAGCGAAGACACCAGCCGATCAACGAATCGGCTGGCATTATAATTTAAAATAATTAGGGAAACCAAAGCGGGCATAAAAAATATTAATGACTCTGGCGCCAGCCCTCTCGGCTAGCTAGCTCCGTCCGCTTGCGATTTCTGACAAAACCCCAGCCATAGACCCATAAGGTCACCCAGCACAAGACCGGATGCCAAAACCAAGCCCAGTCGGGACGGCGAATCAAACCAATCAGCATCTGAATCAAAACCGGAATAAGGGTCACTGTCGACAGGATAAATAATAGCTGGCCGTAAGAATTTCGCTGTTCAATAACTGGAACCCTCGTGCCGACTCGCAACGAATGCAAGTAATCCTTTATCCGGCGCCGCTGTTTCCTGATATAGCTGGACAAACTATCGCAAAAGACATGGATGATAGACGTATCAACAATAGCCACGGCCGCGCGCGCGTCGGCACGCAAGACTTGCCGGACCAAATCAATATCCACGTAGTAATCACCGTGAAAATATTTTTCCACTACCGAACGCCTGATAAAAAAACCGTTGGCGCCAATAGTCGGATAAAGCGGCCCCGGAAAAGTCACGATTCGGCAATGCGGCTCTCTTTGCTCTTGATGAGGAATCGCAGTCCATTTCCCAGTTATCCCACACCAATGGTCGTAGGTGCCCTGGAACAGCACCAGCGGGTCAACCATACCCAGCAAAGCGGCGTAGCGATTCAAACTGCGGTCGGTTCGCCGGTAGCCAAATTTGACCGGCTGGGCGCCAATAACGGCGGGATAGCGAAAAGTTTCAGCCAGTAATTTAAAATAACGGCGGTCGGCGATGATATTATCAGAATCAATCAGGGCCAAAATCTCGCCCCGCGCTTTTTTTATCGCTACCGCCTTGCCGTGCTCGCCGGTTTTCTTCGGATTATTCAAGACCAGCGCCCGGTGCGCAGTCGCGATTTCCCGAGTCCGGTCGCTGGAACCGCCGTCGGCGACGATAATTTCGACCGCGTCCGAGGGATAATCCTGCGCCGCAATCGCTTTAAGGCAATCATCAAGAATACCAGCCGCATTGTACGTCGGCAGGATCACGGAGATTTTCGGCCACCGAGGCAGGGCCGGATTATTTTTCAAGGAGCTTGATGTCATGGAGGACCATTATTTTTACCAGCTTGGAAATATCCACCTTGGGCCGCCAGCGCAACACCCGCCGCGCTTTTCCGGCATCACCCTTAAGATATTCCACCTCGGCGGGACGATAAAATTTCGGATTGACCCGGACCAGCAATTCCCCGGTCTTGTGATCAAAGCCCCGCGATTTCTTACCGACGCCTCGCCAAGCCACCTTGCGGCCGATAACCGCAAACGCCTTGGTCACGAATTCCCGGATCGTGGCCGCGTGCCCCGTCGCTAAAACGTAAGTATCTGGCTTAGCCGCCTGCATCATCCGGTACATACCTTCTACATACTCCTTGGCGTAACCCCAGTCGCGTCGTGAATCAAGATTTCCGAGTTCCAAAACTTTTCCCCGACCCTTGGCCCATCGGGCCACGTTCATCGAAATTTTACGCGTGACGAATTCCGGCCCCCTGAGTTCGCTCTCATGGTTGAAAAGAATCCCGGAGACAGCAAACAAACCGTAGCTTTCCCGGTAATTCACCGTCATCCAATGAGCATATAGTTTGGCCACGCCGTAAGGACTTCGCGGATAAAAAGGCGTGGTTTCTGTTTGCGGAGATTCTTGAACCTTGCCAAACATCTCGCTAGTGGAAGCCTGGTAAAACTTGGTTTTCGGACTGACGGCCCTGATCGCGTCTAAAATGTAGGCCACGCCTAATCCGTTAACTACGCTGGTCATTATCGGCTGGACAAAACTGGTGGCCACAAAACTTTGCGCCGCCAGGTTATAAAACTCGTCCGGTTTGATTCGGCCGATGACTTCAAAAATATTACTGTACTCGATCAACTCGAAATCAACCAGTTCGACTCGAGAAGCGATCCCGAGAAATTCCAGGGTTTCCAAATTGCGGCGACTGGTCCGGCGGATACCGCCATAAACCTTATAACCCTTATCCAAGAGCAACTTAGCTAACCAGGCCCCATCCTGCCCGGTAATACCCGTGATGAATGCTTTTTTCCGTGCCATTTATTTATAGTTTTTATCAATGATGTGTAAAAAAGCTTGCCGCATTTTGGCGAAAGTCATAACTTTGGACCATTGCCATGCCGACTGACGCAACTGCTGATATTTTCCAGGGTTACGCCAGAGCGACCAGACAGCGGACGCTAATAATTCCGGACGTTGATCAGGAACCACTAATCCAGTTTGGTTGTGCTTGACCGAATCGCGCAGTCCTCCGACATCATAGACGCAAGCCGGCGTGCCGACAGCATTGGCCTCCGTGACTATTAAACCCCAGCCCTCTAATACAGAAGTAACTAATATGCACCAGGCCTGCGACATTAAAGTATTTCGTCGTTCTCTCGATAAGCGGCCTAAAAAATTTACATTTTTTTCTAAATGAAATTCAGAAACCAAGTTTTTTAAGTAATCGACATACCCGGCCTGGCCATTGCCGATAATATCAAGTTTAATTTGAGGGTATTTTTTCTTCAAAACTTCTACCGCGCGAATAGCCTCGTGAACTCTTTTATATTTTACCAAACGCCCGACATAGACCAAGCTGAGCGTGCCTTTTTTTTGGCTTAGCGGCGGGAGATATTCCAAAGGTTTCGAATCAAGACCTTCTGGTATTATATGTATATTTTCTTTCTTCATCCCGAACTTAATTAAACCAGACATGGTTGATTTTGATACCGTGACAGCCAATGATTTTCTATGCGAAAAAATAAGAATCGGCTCCAGCAAATACCCTATCAGGCTTAAAGGAAACACTAATTGGTAAAACCAGATTAACCGCGTCAACTGATGAATAAAGAATAGTCTTTTCTTCCTAGGAATATACAAAAAGGTGAAAAATTGATTAGTATTACACTCGTCAATCACTAAATCATAAGGCTTAGATCTCTGATAAAACCTATACGCATGCCACGGGACCAGATATCGTCCCCCGCCGCGAAAAACAGAAATACCGTCGATTCTTTCATGATCCAGCGCCCCGGGAAAAGACGCCGCGAAAAAATCGACCTGATCGCCCCGTTCGACCAAGGCTTTGGCTAGCTCATGGGTGACCACTTCCGCCCCGCCGGCCTGGGGATTTTTGATATCGCGCCAATTTAAGAATAAAACTTTCATAATCAGCCTTTTGACGAATAACGGCGCCGCATTTTTTCCAAAATCATTTCACGTTCCGCGGCCGGCTTATCGTAGAATTTCAAAATTTTGAGACGATAAAAAATAGCCAAAGTGTCCCAGCCGCTGTTCCAGATCGCCTTAGGATTGACCGCACTGGTCCGAAAATTAAAATTCATGTGAACCGGGGCTTCAATAATCTTGTAACCATAGCGCTGCGCCAAAGCCAATAATTCAATGTCAAAGGCAAATCTTTTGACCAGCGCCCGAGGCAAAATATCCGCCAATACCCGACGCCGAAATACTTTCATGCCGACTTGGGTATCTTTGACATTTAAATTAAACAGGGTTTTGGTCATCAACTGGGCCATAGAACTGATCACGCGCCGCTTCCAGGGATAATCAACCTGCGATTGAGGATGCCGCTTGGAGCCGATAACCATATCGGCACCGGACGCTTGCATAATCCAATAAAACCGGGTGATATGCTCTGGCTGGTAATCCAAACCAGCGTCAAATAAAGCCAAAACATCGCCGGTGGAATTGTCGAAAGCCGCCCGAATTGCATAACCTTTTCCCATATTGGTCTGGTAGCGCACTACCTTTACCCGATCCATTTCCAGATTGCTGGCCAATTGGGCGGTATTATCGCGACTACCGTCGTCGACTACGACAATTTCATAATCCAAACCCTGGGAAACCAAATATTTCCCCAAAGCCTTAAGGGTTTTTTCAATGTTGGCTGATTCATTATAAGCCGGAACCAGAATCGACAGTTTGTCGCGCGCCGAGTTTTTTTCGGAAGATGGCATAATAAATAAATAATAAAGCGGTGATCGCCGCCAAGCTTAAATCCATGACAATGATCACCTGGCTGATAGTCCGATGATAAAAAATTATGAGAAGAACCTGCGCCACGATGCCCAATCCCAGCCAAATCAGGAAACGGTAAGATTTAATGGAAATAAAGAACTGAATCAGGATATTCAGGACGGCGTAAAGCGTCATAAAAATAGCGACATAACCCAAAAGATCCGACAAAGCTAAATATTCCGGTCCATAAAGCAAACCGATAATAAACTTCGGGGCAAGAAAATAAACAACAGTGGCGATCCCGGACAGTAATCCGACAATACCGATTGATTTCCACAAAACCGGCGCGTAATTCTGTTTCTTTTCGAATTTTTCTACCACCATCGGAAACATAACACCGGCAATCGCCCCGGTTCCGAAGACTATGATCTTGCCGAGCTGGCTTAGGGCGGCATAGTGGCCGGCCTCATCACCGGGGAAATAATGCTTGACCAGAATTACGTCAATATTATACAGCAACGCCAAAATGAGTAAGGTGATTACCACCGGCACCGTGTAGGCGAACAATTCTTTGATCCGGGTCGGTTGTTCGCCAGCCACTCGTTCACGCCTCTTGGTCAATTGCCAAGCGATCAACAATCCCGCCACCACTCCCAGGACCACCGCCGCCACCGCACCCCCGGCCTGGAAACCCAGCCATACCAAAGCCACGGCGGCACCCAGCTTAACCAGAGCTTCGCCGATCAAACTCCAGCAGACATCTTTGAATTTCTGCAGTCCTTGCAAGATGCCGCGATAAACCGGAGACAGGAAACTAAAAATAAACACCAGTCCGACAATCGCCACCGGGTAAACAGACCCGATGTTCAAAAACCGACTGATCCAGGGACTAAGCGCCAAAAAAACCGCCGCGACGACGCAACCAGCCCAAAACATCCGTAAACCTAGAAAGCGTTCCAGCCAATTGATCCCTTGGATGTTTCGCTGCGCCTGGTACTGAGCGGTATAGCGCATGACAACCGTCTGGATAGTATTAGCCGGCACGGAAATGATTATAAACAGCGATAAGAGCGAGGCGACAATAGCATATTCGGACGGCGTTAACATCCGGCCCATAAACAAATGATAGAGGTAACCCATAACGGCCGCCGTGAAATTGCCGATCATAAAAATCAAACCCTGACGGTAGACGGGATCAGTCTTGACTTTTTGCCAAAAACTAGCTGTCATATGAGATGATTAAAACAAAACTAGGGCTTCACCAGGAAACCAAAATAAGCGGATTGCCCACTAATAATAAATGATTTACCAATGATTGTCAAAGTCGGAAATATATGTTAGATTAGCAATAAACCGACTAAAAACATGCACCATTATCGTAAAATTTGCGTGGCTATTTATCTATTTTTGCCCCTAGGCCTAATGCTTTTTTTGCTGTCGCAGAATCTGCCACTAAACGGCCAGCTAAACTCCGAGCGGACATTTGACCGCCAGCAACCCAGCTTAATTTCTTATCCCTATCCGGAAAATCGCCTGGGCCGAGTTGTTAAAGAGGGCAAGGAATATTATTTACCGCTAATTTCCGAAATCGCTTATTTTGATCTGGCCAAACCGGCCGCTTCTTTCGATGAAATTAATCTAAGCCTGGCTTATCAACGCCCGGCCGACGTTGCCGAACTACGCCTCGGCCTGCCGCGCGGCCCCGAGCAATTTCAAGAATTTTTACTCTCGCAAAGTTATCTAGATCAGGTTAGCTGGAAAGCGACCGTCGGTGATGATTACTTAACACTGTGGCAAAAAAATACCGACCAGCCCGTTGATCACCTTGATGATTTTCTGGATAATCCCCCCGCCGACAAAATTATTGCTATTCACCA
>CALEFQ010000042.1 GCA_937877125.1 uncultured bacterium
TTCTCTTTTTTGCCGGCCGGCGTCGCCGTTGCTGGGGTGTCGTTTATAACGCTTTGTCTAAAGCGCCGATTGACCTGGCGTTGGTGCGGCTGTTGGACGCGACCACCGGCAAACTGATCTCGACGCGGGTGACTGACCGGCAGGGACGGTTCGCCTTCCTGACCAAAGAAGGTAAATTCCGGATCACGGTCACTAAGCCGGCTTTTGCTTTTCCGTCATTGAAAATGCGCGGCCGGACTAATGACGTCGGCTATGACGATCTTTATTTCGGGGAGCCGATCGAAATCGCTTCCGGTAAAACCGTCATTACCGTCAGCATTCCGGTTGACCCGGTGCTGAAGGAAGACATGGCCCGGAATAATAAAAGCATTATTTTGCGGTATCTGCACCGCCGGGTCAATTTGATCCTGGCTCTCCTGGGGCCGATTATCGCCGTCATCTGTGTCTGGATCAGCCCGTCGATTTATACCTGGAGTTTCTTGGTTATTCATATCTTGATATTTATCTTTTTCGGCCGGGTGGTGCAGGGCCAGAAGAGCAAGCCGTGGGGAATAGTTTATGATTCCCGAACCGGCAAACCGGTTGGCCTGGCCGTGGTGCGCTTGTTTAATCGCCGTTACAACGACTTGCTTGAAACCCAGGTGACTGATCGCCAAGGCCGGTTTGGTTTCCTGGTCGGACCGGAAACTTATCGTTTGACGGTTGATCGCGACCAGTATTCTTTCCCCTCCAAAATTGAACGCGGATTCAAACGTTATCGTGGCGAAGATTTCAACGTGAAACGCGAAGGGATCGTCCGTTTCAACGTTCCGCTTGATCCGGCGACCGGCCAGCCTTTAGATAAATCGACGGCGCTGCCTGTTTTTCCGACTCCGCCGCCGCTTCCGCCCACGTCAGGAATGAAGGAGACGGCCAAACAAGTGGAACAGAAAAAATCCCGCAATCTCGAAGATTTGAGCGGGCCGGATTCGTAAACTAAGTCAAAAGTCAAAGGTCAAAAGTCAAAAATAACAGCCTTCCTGACAGATTTTTTAAAATATAAGCCCTCTCAAATCAGTTATGACTTTGATCAAAAGCTTCTAATCCGCTGTTAGATCAAAAAAGTCAAAAGCATAATTATCGATACTTTTGACTTTTGACCTTTGACTTTTGACTTAATTTGTCCCCACCCCCGCCCCTTTCGCAATGGGCGGTTTTTTGATATAATATAAGGTGAATTATCGGGTGCAAGAGGCCTGATAATATGCCTATTTTTAGATTATGGGCCAAACAAAAAAGGCAAAAAGCCAGGTTTTTGGCGTTATAGCCCTGTTTTTGGCTGTCTTAGCAGTTATTTTGTCGTTGTTCGGGGTTTTTAATACCCCGATTAACGTCAATGCCGGTTATGTAAAAGAGTTTAATTTCCAGGGACGGCTGACCAATCCGGACGGGACCAATGTGGCGGACGGAACTTATGACATGATCTTTCGGATCTACAATGTCCCCTCTGACGGCATAGTGCTCTGGAAGGAATACCATACCGGCGGCAACAAAGTAACCGTGGAAGACGGCGTTTTCAACGTGAACCTGGGATCGATCAATGAGATCAACCTCAATTTCAACAGCGGCGTATATTACTTAGGCATCGAGGTGAACGGCGACGGCGAAATGACGCCGCGGCGGCGGATCGGCGGGACGGGTTATTCGCTGAACACGGAGCGGGTCTACGGCGTGCCTGGTTCGCTGACTGATACTAACATTGATACTTTTCCGGAGGCGGAACGCGGGATACTAGACGCTTTGAATTACTTGAACACGACGGCGATTCCGGCGGCGGGCATGTGGGCAGACAGCGGCGGCAATTTACATCCCAAGGCGACTGTGTCGCAAGACGTTTCTATTCCTGACGGGAGGTTGCACGTGAGCGGGGCGGTGTCATTTGACTCAACTTTGGGCGTGACTGGAGCAACCACTTTGTCGTCAACATTACTGGTAAGCGGGGCGGCTTCTTTTTCTTCAACCTTAGGGGTAACCAGCACGACAACTTTGAGCGGGACGCTCAATGCAAATGGTATTGTAAACCTTGGTGACGGCGGCGATACAATCGCGATTTCCGGGACAAGCGTCGGCATCACTTCGAACGGGGCAAATAACATTACGATTACGTCTGGCGGAGAAATATATTTTAGCGATCAGCGAATCACCACCCAGATTCCTTTTTCGCTGACCGACAATACGGCGGCCTTTGAAGCGGCTTTCCCGGCCGCTGATCGGGGCATCGTTGATGCTTTGGTGTCTCTCGCCGGGGGCTCGGCGGGGCTATGGAATCTAACTGGAACAATAATTCATCCCGCTGTTTTGACTAACGATGTCGCGATCGGCGCCAATAGTTTAGTGGCGCCTTTTTCCGTGGATGAAAGCCTGAACACGGTGCGGATCGGCGAGGGTTCTGGCGGTACCGCGACCAACGCCATTCTGAATATGTATGCCTCCAATGACAGTACCGGCGCAATTACCTATACCACCAATGATTTGTGGGAATTCAGCGGCGGAAATATTTTCGCCAACGGCGGGTTGGTCGGCATCGGCAGCGGCGCCAACGGGATGCCGACAACCGGCCGCTCGCTCAATATTTACAACGCGGCCAACGACGGCTACGGGATTTACACCGCACTGGCTGGCGCGGGGACGAGTAGCATCGGCCAGTATGTTACGGTGACCGGCGCGGCGGCCAGCAATTTTGGTTTTTATTCAACTGTGAGCGGCGCCTCGGAAGGAAACTTTGCCGGATATTTTGTTTCATCTCTGGCCGCGACACCGACCAGTCCGGCCTATGGGGTGGAAATCAGAGTGACTTCTGATGGCAGCGCCGGATTTGATCAGGGCGCACTAAATGTCATTTTGGGAGGAGATTATTCCGGGGGAAATCCGACTTACGGAGTGGCGGCCCAAAACTTGGCGACCGGATCCGGGCTCAATATTGGCGGCGGTTTTTATAGCCTCGGCGGCGGCGCGACTAACTACGGCGTCTATGGTTCGGCTAACGGCGCCAGCGCCACGAACGCCGGCGGGTATTTCACGGCCACCAGCGCGGCGACGACTAATTATGGAGTTTATTCGGTGGTATCTGGAGCGACACATAATACTTATGGCATCTATTCAACAGCCTCTGGTGCCGGCGTTCACAATGTATCTTTTTATGGGCAAGCAACGCTGGCTTCCGCTTCCAATGGCGCCTATGGTTTTTATCAAGCAACCACGGCAACTGGCAACAATGTTGGGCAATACGGAATTTATAATGTGATGACCGGAGCGGTAGAGGGTGGACCGGTCACGGCGATAGCTTTGTACAGTACGAATACCAAAACATCTGCGGGACTGCAGGCTTCTTTCTATGGTATTTATGGAGCGGCGACGGGATCAAATAGTCATGCTTCCAGTGCTAATTTTGGAGTTCGGGGAGATGCTTCGGGGGCAACGACCAATTATGCCGGATTATTTGTCGGAACAGGTGGAACGACCAGTTATGGCGTTTATGGCGAGGGACAGGATGCGACTACCGCTTTTGGTGGATACTTCATCGTGAATGACAATGACCCAACGACAGCTTATGCACTTTACGCTTCTGCCAATGGAACTAATGATAATAATTACGGTATTTACGCCACGGCTTCCGGCGGCACCAACAACTGGGCGGGATATTTTGTCGGGAATGTTCATGCTACCGGCACTATTACTTCCGGCGCGACGATTACAATCGACGGCACGGCCGGTACTACTCCAGATGCTATTTACAGCAGTGAAGATCTAAGTGTCTATGCGGCGGCGGCGAGTGATTTAAGTTTTGGGGCGCGCGGTTCGGCCCTGACGGCTTTCAATGATGATAGTAATCTAATCCTTGGCGGCAGTGTGGCTGGTATGTCGTTGATCGGCGCGATCAACGCGCTCGATGCCGGCACGGCCGGACTTTGGCTGGATAATGTTGTCGGAGATTATCTTTATCCGAACGATACTTACTCTGGAAACGTGGCCGTTGATGCCGACGGGCTTAACGGATACTCGATCAGCATCGGCACGACGCCGACGACGGGACACAGCTTGGACATTCTCAATAGCGCCGATGATGGCTACGGATTTTCAGTTAGTATGACTGGCGGATCAATGGATGTTATCGGGGGCTATATCAATGTCGGCGGCACGGCGGTTAATAATTATGGTCTACAAATTTCCACAAGCGGGGCGTCTGCTACTAATTACGGGGCTTGGATTGATGCCGAGAGTGCCGGCGGGACATCCGCTTATGCCGGTCATTTTGAAGCTTATGGCGCTGGTGATAATAACTATGCCTTATACGCCACGGCTTACGACGGCACCAATAATTATGCGGCTGTTTTTCCGGAAGGATATGTCGGCGTGGGAATAGACACGCCGTCATATCGTTTCCATTTTGATGATTATAGTGCGGCTTCTGGATTAGAATATGGTGCTTATTTTGAGTTTGAAAGTGGGGTAACTGGTCCTGATGGAAATGCAACTATCATGGCAATCAATTATTCTGATTCAGGAATTGTTGATGCGGTTGGTGTTATCGGTCAGACTATGGGGACTCGAACCGGGGCAGAAATAGGAAGTAACATTGGTTTGTACGGTATTGCGGGTGGGAGTGATGGAATCAATATTGGTGTCCGAGGCTGGTCTAATAATGATGAAGGAGAAAATTATGGCGGTTATTTTGATGCCAGCCGAGATAATAGCAATGCTGATCATTATGGGATATATGCCACAGCCTACAATTCCCAGATTTTCAATTCGGGAGGGTACTTTACCGTCACCGGTGGTAGCGGGATTAGCATCAATTATGGAATTTTTACTGATGTTGAGGGTGGCCAAATAAACGAAGCTTTCCACGGGGAGGCGACTTTATCGGCCGAGAGCGATGTTTACGGGGGTTATTTGACGACGACAATCGGTACAGACGGTGACGATACCCAATCTGGTTTTTATAGCGTCATTAGTGGGACTCATGACGCGGCCGGAACAACGGCCACGACTTACGCGATCCAGGGAATCAACGAGACTGCGGCTGCGGGAGGCTCCCGAGTTAACGGCTATGGTGTCTATGGTAGTGTGACCGGTGCGAATCGCAATGCGTACGGTGTCTATGGTTTGGCGACTGGAAGCGGGATAAATTATGGCAGCTGGGGGAGTGCTAGTGGGGGAGATACTAACTATGGCGGATCTTTTACGACCTCCGGCGGCGCGACTACTAACATTGGAATTTATGGCGAAGCGACGGGGGCGGGTACTAATTATGCAGGATACTTAAGCGCTTATGGCGTTGGGCAAACTAATTATGCCCTTTGGGCAATAACCAGTTCGGCTGGCAATAATCTTTCTAATTATGGTATCAGGGCGGCGGCGGCTGGCAGTACTAGTCTAAATCAGGCGGGGTATTTTGAAGCGACCGGCGCCGCGACTACTAATAAAGCGATTCAGGGAGCCGCTTCCGGATCCGCCACAACTTATGGCGGGCAGTTTTCGGCTAGTGCTACCGGCACTAATAGTTACGGGGTCTATAGTGAAGCTACCGATGCAACGAATATTTACGCCGGATATTTTGTCGCCAGTGACAATGACCCGACAACTGCTTATGGACTTTATACTTCTGCGAGCGGAACCAATGTAACCAATTACGGTATTTATTCCGTCGTTTCAGGTGGCACTACCAACTGGGCGGGATATTTTGTGGGCAATGTAGCCTTGGGAGGATCGGCGACCGCACCGGAATTGCGGCTCTATGAAGCGACCGGAAGTGGAACTAATTACACCGCCTTTAAAGCGACGGCGCAGGCCGCTGATATTACCTATACTTTGCCCTCGGCAGTCGCCGGCGGATCCGGCTACGTACTGACGGGCGACGCAACGGGGGCGATGTCTTGGACTGCTCCGGGCACTCTCGGTGTGGCGCTAAGCTCGATCACGGCGGCGACGGCAACCAATTCCATCAACAGCGCTAATTACGCCCAGACCTGGGCCTGGAATTCGCTGACGACGGAGACGGCCATGACTATGTCCAGTTCCTCCATGACTCGCGGTAAAATTTTGACAATATCTTCTGACTCGACGGCGGGAACGGCGACCCGGGACACAATGCTGCTTTATCTATCGCGCTCTGGTGCCAATGCCAATGCCTCTCATAACGCTTATGGTTTATATTCTACGGTGACTAATACCGGGACGACTTCTACTAATTACGGAATCTACGCCACCGCTTCCGGGGCGACGACCAATTGGGCTGGATATTTTGTCGGCGACACTTATGTTTCCACAAAGATCGGGGTAGCCATGACTCCGACTTATCCTCTAGATGTCACCGGGGCGGCCAGAATTTCTACTAGTTTAGGTGTTAATGGAGTTAAGCCTGCTTCTAATTATGGTGTTTATGCTTATACCGCAGCCACTGCTGGTCGGGCGGTATACGGATATGCGGGCGGGAATAGTGTTTCTTCCAACTATGGTGTTTACGGATACGCTAATGCTGATAGTACAAATTCTTACGGGCTTTATGGAGTGGCGGCGGGGACCGGTAGCGCAAACTATGGTATTTACGCCACCGCTTCGGGAGCTAATGATAATTACGCCGGTATTTTCGATGCCGGGTATGTCGGGATCGGCGACACCACGCCTGATTATAAAGTTGATTTTTATGACCGGACTTCAAATAATCAATATGGCGCTTACTTTGATTTCCAGTCTACTTATTCTGCCGGTGATGACCAGGCAGCGATTTATGCCGTCAATAGCAGTGATGGCGGAGCAGCTGATATTGTGGCCGGAGTAATCGGGGCTGCGAACGGCGATGGCGGGACCTCATATAATGCCGGCGTCTTTGGCTGGGCGAGTAGCAATACTAATCAAAATATCGGAGTCTGGGGGAGGGCGGCTGATGGATTAGGGGGAACTTGGGGCGGGTATTTTGAGGTTTTGGCCGCGGCTACCGGCAATCAGTTTGGGATTCAATCATACTTATGGGCCGGTAACGACGGCAAGATAAATCGAGGAGCGGATGTCCAAATAAACCTTGGATCGGAAACTTATACCGAATGGGATACTGACAGCGCGGTTTCGGTTTCAAGTGTTGCTGTCATTTCCGGGTCAGCTGATTATGCCAATGCTCATCCGGAAGTTTCCGCCGGTGATTTCACCGTTAGCTTGGTGAAAGGATATACCTTGCAAAGGATGGGGAATGGCGGCCTGAGCAGTCTCCGGGGAACTTTTTACAATATCGGAACAGTGTCAAATGCCAGCACCGTAGTCGGAACCGTCGGGCAAGTAAGCGGTGATGCCAGCGGTGTCTATACCGGAGCGACGACTTGGGTAGTTGGTGTCATTGGGGCGATCCACGCCAGTGATTGGACTACGCCGGCGCCGACCTATACGGGCGTGAACGCGATCGGGGTGGAATCCCTGGCCAGGAATACTAACGCCACCGGGACTAATTATGGCTTCTATGGCACCGTCGCCAATGCCGCTGCTAATTACGGGATATACCTAAATGTCACGGGGGGCGGCGGGACCGATTACGGGATGAAGATAGATTTGGCCGGGACGCCGGAGTATGGCATTTACGTGGGCAGTGGGGCGACGACAGACGAGCTTTACGTGGATGGCACGGTTGATATTACCAGCACCCTATATATGAACAACGCGGCCACGGTTTATAATGACCGCGACGCGGATTTGCGTTATGTCGGAGTAAACGTGGGACACAGCGCAACTTACCCTTTGTATGTTTCCGGCAATGCTTATATTTCTAGCGGTGTTTTGGGCGTCGGGGTAGCCCCAAGTGCCAATTACGCGATTTACTCTTCTACCACCAGTGCCAATGGAAATGCCGTTAGGGGATTAGCTTCTTCTTCTTCCGCGGGGACGAATTATGGCGGATATTTTTCAGCTTCCGGCGCTGGCGTAGCAACAAGCAATGTCGGTGTCTATGCTACAGCTTCTGGGGCGGGAACGACCAATTACGGAATCTACGCCACGGCATCCCAGGCGACGACTAACTGGGCCGGATATTTTGTGGGCAATGTAGCCTTAGGAGGATCGGCGACCGCACCGGAATTGCGAATCTATGAAGCGACCGGCAGTGGCACAAATTACACCGCCTTCAAAGCAACGGCGCAGGCCTCTAATATCACTTATACTTTGCCGTCAGCGGTGGCCGGCGGCTCCGGCTACGTGCTGACGGGCGACGCGACGGGGGCGTTGTCGTGGAGCACGACTCCAAGCGTGACGGTGCCGCTAAGCTCGATCACCGCGGCGACGGCGACTAATTCCATCAACAACGCTAATTACGCCCAGACCTGGGCCTGGAATTCGCTAACGGCAGAAACAGCTATGACTATGTCCAGCTCATCAATGACCAGAGGAAAAATACTGACGATATCTTCCACTTCGACCGCGGGAATAACGGATCGAGATACAACATTGCTTTATCTGTCGCGCTCCGGTGCCAATGATAACGCGAATCATAGGGCTTATGGCTTATATTCTACCGTTTCTAATACCGGGACGACTTCTACTAATTACGGAATATATGCTGCTGCTTCCGGGGCGACGACTAATTGGGCCGGTTATTTTGATGCCGGCGATGTGTATATTGCCAACTCTGTCGGGCTCAATACTACCGGACCAGACAGCCGGTTGGATATTTTGGACGCGTCTAATCCCCAACTGCGGCTGACTTATGCCGACGGCACTTCTTATACCACCTTCCAATCCAATTCCGGCGGTGACCTGGTGATCAATCCCTACGCCGGGGATGAAATAATTTTTGGCACTTCCTCTCCAAGTAATCCCGTCGCGCTCATCCCGGCGGAAAACAATGTCTCCGGTTACAGCATCGGGACTTCGGCGGCGCGCTGGAAGACAGGATATTTTGTGGACGGGATCGTGACCGGAGCGAGCTCAACAACATACGCGGAGAGTTCTATCACCCGAACCACCGGCGGCGGTTTGAATGTTGTTTTGGGTGGGGCGGCGGGAGATGATTTCACGGTCAATACCGATACCTTTGTGGTGGAATCGGATCATGATTATGTCGGAATCAATAAAGCGGCTCCGGGATACGCGCTAGATGTGGCGGACGCTACGGCGAACGGCCGTGGCATCAATGTTGCCGAAACTGGCACCGGCACTACCTACGGCATATATAGTTCCGCCTCCGGCGCGACGACCGATTACGGCGGATATTTCACCGCTTCCGGCACCAGGACCAATTATGGAATTTACGCCACGGCTTCCGGTTCTTCGGGTGATGATGATATTGCTGGATATTTCACGGCCGCTAATCTCGACGGTAAATATGTTGTTCATATAGTAAATACAGAAAATAACTCGCGTTCAGATGTTCTGGCTCTCCAGCTGGGATATGCCGCTCAACCAAGCAAGTCTAATGCTTTTATTCAGTTTATGGATTTCACCGGGGCTCACACCGGAGCTGTCGTCGGTGACGGAGCGGGCGGAGTGAAGTATGGTACCACCGGCGAGGACTATGCCGAGTATTTCCCTTCGGCTGCCGATTGGCCGGCGGGCACAGTCGTGAAGCTCGGGGCAAACGGCAAAATGGAACAAGCTGTCTATGGCGATGAGCCGCTCGGCGTCATTTCCAGCCACCCGGGGTTTTCCGGCGGCCGAGACATTCCCGGCAACCGGCCCTTGGCTATGATGGGACAAGTTCCAGTCAAGATTACTAATGAGGGCGGGGCGATCCGTCCGGGCGACAAGGTGACGGTTTCATCTCGTGCCGGATTTGCCAAAAAAGTCCAAGCCGAGAGCGATCCAATTCTAGGCATGGCGGTGGAATCTTTCAGCGGTGCAGAAGGCCAAGTAAAAATATTTGTTTCTCTGCTTTCGGGAGTGCTAAGTGCATCGGCTAGCGCCGACGGCAGTTTGATCAATGGCGGGTTGATAGAAGGCGATCTCGGGATCAGCGGCGAGCTGGACGTGGCCGGCACGATCAAAGCCTCTTCCCTCTGGTCGCAAAATGCCACCTGGCATATTGACAGCCTCGGCGAAGCCGTTTTCCAGAAAGTGACCGCCGGCGATATTGAAATTATTGAAGGTGAAAACAAGGCGATCGGCCGGGTGATCCTGCCCGGTTTGCAGAAAGAAATTTTCGTGCCGAATAATTCCGTCACCTCGGTCAGCCGTATTTTCCTGACGATTGAAAGCGCCAATGACGCGTCGGCTGGGGTCAAAGTCAAAGAAAAACGGCCCGGCCAAGGCTTCGTGATTTCCACGATCGACGGGAAGAACGCTCCGGTGGATTTACCGGTAGATTGGCTAGTGATCAACTAGATTATTTATACGTAAAAAAGGCACATACTAGAGTGCTTTTTTTTACCTTTAAAAACTACCGCTTCAGCTGGTGAGTGCGTTGGCCAGCGTAGCTCGTGTTCAACTCCTAGCAGGCATATTTTTCGGTATTCCGCCCAGGGCGGAGTGACTTTTTGTAGCCAAAAAGTCACCCTGCCTACCGGCAGGCAGGCAAAAAGCTCTGGGGGGCATAAAGTCGCCGTGGGAGTGGTAAGGTTTGGTAACTTCGGTTAGGGCTCCTGAATGCCCCCCAGCCCCCCAGCGGCGGCTACGTCTGCTCCCCGCATTTAATTTTGGGGCGGACAAGCGCCGCCGGTAGTTTATTATAAGTTGCATACCGGTTTCACTAATGAATCCTTTTGTGAGGGATGCTAGTTTTGGAAAAAACAATCGCAACAGAGGGCGTTGTCTTTGAGATTAGCAAGAAAGTCTGGTTTAAAAAGTTTGATTTCTTTGACACGAATTTGTCTATGCAGTAACGGGCAATATAAAAACGATCGGCGCTACCTTTGGGCGGTTTTGTATTGACAAATTCAAATTTTTGTTATACTTTATAGTCAAGTTTTGATTGTACCTTAAAAATTTACTTCTATAGGAAGGGAAGGTGATAGATGAAAAGGTTGCTGGCTTTTTGTGTCTGGTGCTTTTTGATCGCGGGATTTTTGTCTTTCGGTCAAGGTAATCTGGTCCGGATGAACGTGGTGGTCATAACCTCTGATACCACCCGCAGTGCTAGTGTGTCTGCTTACGGTGATCCGATCAGCCGGATGCCGAATCTTGATCGGCTGGTCCGATCGGGAACACAGATCCGTTGGCCGATCAGTGTGGCGACGTGCACTTTGCCGGCTCACACTTCCGTGTTCACCGGACAATTTCCGGACCAGCACGGGGTCGAGGGCAATGAATCGTTTCTGTCGGAAAACACTCTGACTTTGGCCCGGATTTTGCGGCGGCAGGCATATGACACGGCCTGTTTCTGTGCCGTCTCTATCTTGGCTGATTTGGCCCGCGATTTTGAACAAAAATACCTGCCGGAAAATTTCTGGAGGCGGTCGGGGACTTTTGTGGATCAGGTGTGCGAATACCTGCGCGATCATCGGGGCGGTTCCAAGCCGTTCTTGCTCTGGGTCCACGGGTTTGATCCGCATCATCCGTACGCGCCGCCGGAGCCCTACCAGTCGCTTTTCCCGGAGGTGGCTCAAGGTCAGCCGTTCGTAAATTACGAAGCGCAGGAAAAAGTTCCGATGGGCTATTGCCCCGAGCTGCCTCGCTCTTCCACTTTGGCCCAGTATTACGGAGCTCTCCAATACTGGGACCGGAAGCTCGGCTTGATCCTGAATGAAGTCTCGAAGATTCCCAATACCTTGCTGATTTTTGTCGCCGACCACGGCGAAAATCTCGGCGAGGGAGGAATTTTCGGGCACGTCACCGGCACGGAGCAGGTCCTCGGCATCCCGATGGTCTTTTATCAC
>CALEFQ010000043.1 GCA_937877125.1 uncultured bacterium
ATCGACGCTTAAATAGTCTTAATGAAAGAAAATACCAGGCAGAAAAATATCGGATTATCCGGGCAGCGGGTGCTCGTACGGCGCCAGCGTTTCGGCTGGAATGAGCTTCCGGCAGCGGTTAGTCATCGCGGCTGGAAAATATTGCTCAATGTGTTGCGAGAGCCGATGTTTATTTTGCTGTTGCTGGCCGTGGCCATTTATTTGTTATTGGGCTCGTGGTGGGAGTCACTGATCTTGCTGGTTTTCGTAACAGTTGTGATCTGGATAACCTATTACCAAGAGCGCAAAACCGAGCGCGCGCTAGCGGCCTTACGTGCCTTGTCGGCGCCTCGAGCCAAGGTAATTCGTGACGGCCAGGAAAAGGAAATTGCCGCTCGGGAACTTGTGCCCGGCGATTTAGTTATTATTAATGAAGGGGACAGCGTCCCGGCCGATGCTGAGCTTATCAGCGCCGACAATTTAACAGTGGATGAATCGTTGCTGACCGGGGAATCATTGCCGGTCCATAAATCCGTTAATTCCTTCGACGATAAATCGGATGGCACTCGGCTGAACATGGTTTACTCCGGCACGTTGGTAGTGGCTGGGCAGGCGCACATATTGGTCCAAAAAATCGGCAGTGCCACCGAGATCGGACATATCGGACAGTCGGTTCGGACGATCAAGTCGGAAGTCGCTCCCGTCCAAAAGGAAACCAAAAAGCTGGTCATCGGCTTTGCTTCGGCCGGCATCGGCTTCTGTGTCTTGTTTGTCTTTGTCTATTGGTTGACGCGCGGTGATTTTCTAGGTGCCCTGCTGGGGGGAATTGCCATGAGTATGTCGGTACTGCCGGAAGAGTTTCCGGTGGTGATGACGGTTTTTTTGGCGCTCGGAGCTTGGTGCCTGTCGAAAAAGAATGTTCTAACGCGCAGTATTCCCGCCATTGAATCCTTGGGAGAAACGACCGTTTTAGCCGTAGACAAAACCGGGACGGTGACCCAGAACAAAATGGCGGTGGCTCGTTTATACGCTGACGGTTATTATTACGATCGTCGGGTTGCCGCTGACGGCCTCCCGGAAAGATTCCACCGCCTGGCGGAATATGCTGTCCTGGCTGGTCAGCCCCGCCCGTATGATCCGATGGAAAAAGCAATCAGGGAATTTGGCCAGCAGTATTTGATCGAACCGAATCATTGGCATGACGGGGAAATTTTGATAAAGCAGTATCCTTTGTCCGCCGAAATGCTGTCGGTATCGCATGTTTGGCAATCGCCCGACCGAAAAGGATATCTGATCGCCGCTAAAGGGGCGCCCGAAGCAATCATTGATTTGTGTCATTTGACGGCCGATGAAAAAGGCAATATCATGTCGGCGGTAGAGAGTATGGCCGATCAAGGGTTGCGGGTGCTTGGTGTTGCCGCCGCTGAAGCTGGTGACCAGAAATTACCTGAGCAGCAGCATGCTTTCCCTTTCAAATTTCTCGGGCTGGTCGGGTTGGCCGATCCGGTGCGGCCGCGGGTCAAAGAAGCAGTTCAAGAGTGTTATCAGGCGGGCATCCGAGTGATCATGATCACCGGGGATTACGCCAAAACGGCTGCCAATATTGCCGCCCAGATCGGGCTAAGAAATCCTCAGTTGGTGGTGACCGGTGCTGATTTAAGCGAGATGTCTATCGAAAAATTACGTCGCCGAATTTCCGAAATAAGTGTTTTCGCTCGGGTTCGCCCCCAACAAAAACTGAAGATTGTCCAGGCCCTCAAAGAGAACGGCGAAATCGTGGCGATGACCGGCGACGGGGTCAATGACGCGCCGGCGCTGAAAGCGGCTCATATCGGGGTGGCTATGGGGCAGCGGGGCACAGATGTCGCCCGCGAATCCGCTTCGATTGTTCTTCTGGACGATAACTTTACTTCGATCGTCGGGGGCATCAGGCGCGGACGCAAGATTTTTGACAATTTGAAAAAGGCGATGGCCTATATTTTTTCGGTGCATATTCCGATTATCGCCGTTTCTCTGTTGCCGGTGTTTTTCAACTGGCCGTTAATATTGTTCCCGGTCCATATTGCCTTTCTGGAACTGGTGATTGATCCCGCTTGTTCGCTGATTTTCGAAGCTGAAAAGGAAGAAACTAATGTTATGCGTCGTCCCCCGCGCCATCAGAGCCAGCCGTTGTTTAGTCGCCGGGTGGGCTGGATCAGTTTCGCGCAGGGACTGATCGTATCGTTATTTGTAATCGCGGTATTTGTCACGGCGCACCTGATGTCGCTCCCTGAAGACAAGATCCGCGCTTTGACTTTTGTCACGATGGTGGTTGGAAACATCGGGCTGATTATGATCAACCGTTCTTGGTCCCGCACGGCCCTGGTTGAATTAAAAATACCTAATCGCTTTTTGTGGTGGATAATCTCGGGAGCGGCGCTATGCCTGGGGTTGGTGGTTTATGTCCCTTTTTTACAAGACTTTTTCGGGTTTGATCCTTTGAGTTGGCTAGAAGTCCTTATCTGCTTGGGAGCCGGACTGATTAGTATCGTGTGGTTTGAAATCTTTAAAATTTTTTCGCGTCGCCAGTTGGCTTAAAAATTGCTATGGACGAGGTAATTAGGGTAGAAAATTTAGTAAAAAAGTATAATTCACTGACCGCCGTCAACAGTGTGTCTTTTTCGGTGAGGCGGGGCGAAGTCTTTGGTCTGCTGGGCGAAAATGGCGCCGGCAAGACGACCACTCTTGAGATTATCGAAGGTCTGCGCCGGCCTAACGGCGGCCGGGTATCAATTTTGGACCATGACGTGATTCATGATTTGGAGGCGATCAAACCGCGCATCGGCGTGCAACTCCAGTCTTCCGCTTATTTTAATTTCCTTACCTTGCACGAAATCCTTACCTTGTTCGGCGGTTTCTATCCGCAGCGGCTAAAACCTGACGAACTTTTAGACATGGTTAATCTGCAATCAAAGAAAAAAACATTCGTCAATAAGCTTTCCGGGGGGCAGAAACAGCGCTTTTCCATCGTGGCCAGCCTAGTTAACGACCCGGAAATTGTCTTTTTGGACGAACCAACGACCGGCCTGGATCCCCTGGCGCGCCGCAATCTTTGGAAGCTGATTGAAAAAATCAAGCTCAAAGGGAAAACCATAGTCTTGACTACTCATTATATGGATGAAGCGGAGATCTTGTGCGATCGGGTGGCGATTATGGATGAAGGAAAAATCATCGCCTTGGACGAGACTCATAAGTTGGTGGAACGGACGAAATTTCCGTTCAAGATCACTTTCTTTTCTAAAATACTCGGCAACGGGATCCTGGAACAGTTGAAGCGGCTGGGGCCGACGAGCACCGTCGCCGGTAAAGAAAAGCATTTCGAAATCCGGCTAAAGTCGCAGTCGCAGGTGAATGAAGCCCTGCCTTTGATTCACCGGTTACAGCCGGAGAGCCTGGCTATCCGGCAAGCGACCCTGGAAGACCTTTTTATAGAAATTACTGGTCGAAATATCGAGGAATAACATGTTAGAACTTTTTGGGGCCGATCTAAAGATGATCTTTCGCAACCGCCAGTCCCTGGTGTGGGGTTTGGTTTTCCCGCTGGTTTTCACGGTTGTGTTTGGCGCTTTTTTCGGGAAAGGGTCGGAAAGTTCTGGGACAGTTGCCCTTATTAACGAGGCGGATACGCCGGTAGCCGACGCCTTGCGCCAGGCCATGGAAGAAAGTGATGTCTTGAAGCTGCAATCTGATCTCCAGCTGGAGGAGGCGCGTGATTTATTGAAAAAAAACCAGATTACCGCCATTATTCAAATTCCGGAAAACTTCGGGGCTCCCGTCCCGGACGCTCCCACCCGGGTCACGGTCGTTTATGATCCGGCCAATGTCCAGACAAACGGGATTGTCCTAAGTTTTGTTGATAAGCTCCTGACCCAGGCCAGCTTAGAAGTTCAGCAGACCCAGATGCTTTTCGGAATTGACGAAGAAAAAACAAACGCCAACGAACTGACCTATTTCGATTTTGTCCTGGTAGGATTGATTGGCATGGCCATGATGAATTCGGCGGTCCAGGGCGTCGGCATCAGCCTGGCCAATTACCGCGAAGACAAAATTTTGAAACGCCTGGTGACCACGCCGCTAAAAACCTGGCGTTTTGTCCTGGCCGAGGTGGCGTCTCGGCTGGTGCTGAATGTTATCCAAATCACCATTATTTTAGCGGTGGGTATCTGGGTTTTTGATGCCCATATTATCGGGAGTCTCTGGATGGTTTATCTATTTGCCTTGCTGGGAGCGGTTCTTTTTCAGTCGATCGGTTTTGTCGTGGCGGCCTTGTCCAAGACGACCGATGCCGCCCAGGGCATGGCCACGGCCATTACTATCCCGATGATGTTTCTGGCTGGCGTCTTTTTCCCGATTGATCAGCTGCCGCGCTGGCTGTTTGTTTTTGTCGAGTACTTGCCGCTGGCGCCGCTCTTGCGCATGATTCGTACTATTGCCCTGGAAGGGGGATCGCCGTTTGCCGACCCCCGCAATATCATTATTGTCGGTGCCTGGATTGTTATCGCCCTGGTTATCGCGTCATATAAATTTAAACTCTCAGACGAATAAATATTTTTTTCGCTCAAACAAAAGCCCGGCTCAACTGAGCCGGACTTTTTCGGATATCTCGAAGGGATTAACGATCTCGATTACCGAAGCCGCCGCGGTCGCCGCGAGGGGCCTGTGGCCGAGCGATATCGATGCGCAGTTTGCGTCCATCGAGCTCTTGGCCGTTGAGGGTCTCAATCGCTTTTTGCGCTTCTTCTTCCGTGCTCATTTCCACGAAAGCGAATCCGCGAGAGCGGCCCGTTTCCCGGTCGGTGATGATTTTGGCATCTTTCACCGTGCCGGCGCTGGCGAAGAAGTTCTTCAGGGAATCTTCGGTCGAGCTGAAGGATACCCCGCCAACATAGAGTTTTGCGTTCATTGAATTGTACTCACTGATTGAATAAAACTGCCAATACGACCTTTTTTCACTTAGTTAAAAGGATATTAACAGTTAAAAAAAGGATAGCACAAGCTGGAAAGCTTGTCCAATCATTCGAGTTTCTGCGGAGGGGGATCGGGAAATTTAAAAATTAAAATTAAAAAGAAATTATAAGAGTAAAAATTCAAAGTTTTATGTTTTAAACCTTAAATTTCTTTTGAATTTTAATTTTTAAATTTTTCCTAAATAGTTGCTATGGTTTCCGAATAGTGGCAAAATACAGATACCGATGAAAAAGATCATAGTTCCCCCGACGGCCGCCGGTCTAACTTTACAGCGGGCGTTAATGAAGTGGTACCCGGGCGTTCCCAAAACGCTCATTTTGAAATTATTGCGCAAACGTAAAATCAAGCTCAACGGCCATCCAGCTAAAGACGGCTCGGTCAAACTAGCCGCGGGCGATGCGGTCGAAATCTGGGAGCCGGCCGAAATTCAGGCGGGAGTCAAGGCGGCGGTTTTGGCACCGGCTCCCGGTAAAATTCCGTGGCCGATTTTATATGAAGACGATGACCTGTTAGTCATCAATAAGCCGGGTGGTGTCGCCGTCCAGTCCGGGCAAATCGGCAGCCGTTCAGTTATTGATGCCTTGCTTCAGGCGTTTCCTTCCTCTGATCCATTCCAGCAGCCAGCTCTGGTTCACCGATTAGATAAGGGGACATCAGGCGCGCTAGTGGTTGCCAAACGTCGGGATATCGCTCATGGTTTGGCCGAACAATTCCAGCGCCGAGAAATAAAGAAAGAGTATTGGGCGATTGTTCAGGGGGTACCGGCGTGGGATGAAAAACTGCTAAAAAATATTTTTGAATTTCAGGGAGGCCGGGTCATTGTTCATCCAGCTGACCAAAAGGTGGCCGGCGGTGTTCTGGCCGAAACCAAGGCAATCGTCAAAAAGCGCGGGGCGCATAATTCATTGGTGCAATTACTGCCTGCCACCGGGCGCAAGCATCAACTGCGCGCCCAATTGGCTAAGCTTGGTTTTCCTGTCGTCGGCGATGAGCGCTACGGGAAAAAGAAAAAAGCGGGCCGCCTGATGCTGCACGCCGCCCGGCTGGAATTTCGCCAGCCGCGCACCGGACGATTAATCCAGGTTCAGGCGGAAATACCGGCGGAATTTCATAAGAGTAGCAATTTTTAGCGGCCGCTCTTGATTCTTCATTTTTTTGTGTTAGCATATTGGGCCATACGTTCCTCGTGCCACGGGAACGACTGAAAGGAGGGCAAAATGTACCAGGAGACGTTGGCGTGGTATTGTCGCCGCTGGGTTTCGGTCATTGAAAAAACTGATAATCTGGTGGACCATTTCTTCGAGTCGGTTGTCTGGAATCTCGATTTTCCGGATAATCTTGCTGGTCTAGTCGAAGACTGCTTGGTTCGCCGGGGGTTTTCGTCTTGTTTAGGCGACATGGTTCAGTTCGGAGAAAGTTTGGATGCTCGAATCCGGATCTGGGAATTGCGTGACGGCCTAACTCGTTTATCGGCACAGGTGGCTCGTTCCACAATTCGGCCGGATTGCCGCTGGCTGAAGATTGATTCGTTGCATAGTGATGTTTTGTCTCGTCTCTGGTTCCAGGTCGGCCAGGCTTGTCATTTGTCCGAAACTCGCTTAGTGCTGGCTGAATATCCGTTTGCCGTGACCGGTGTCCAGCTTAAGCATTTCTGGGTCCAGCAAGGACGAGCCCGGGCCTCATTTAGAATTGATGATCGGCAAAATTTCCGTTGGTCCGCCTCGTTTAATTTCTGCGGATAAACAGAGAAGCTTAGGGAAACCTAGGCTTTTTCTTTACGACGAGACAGAAATTAGTTATAATATCACAAATAACAGTAAAAAAATGGACAACCAAAACCAAGTCGAAAATTTATCGGCGCCTTCCCGCGGCAAGGTAAATGCGGCCCTGACGTTAAGTGTCATCGCGATTATCCTCTCGGTGATGGCTTTAACCGCCGTTTACGGAAGCTATCGGTATTTGCGGGGCGAAGCGGAAATTATTGATGAAGAGCGTTCAGTCGGCAGTTTTAACAAGCTGGATTATCGCGGTTCGGCCAAGATTAATATCACGCAGGGTGAAACTGAAAAACTGGTTCTACGGGGCGACAGCCAAGTGATCGCCAATGTGGAAACGAGCGTGTCGGACGGGGTTTTAAAAATCGATCAAAAAGACCCGGTCATTTGGATTCTGTTTTTGCCGCTCTCGGATTTGGAGATAAATTTGCAAGTCAAAGATTTGGAGCAAATAAAAATTTCCGGTTCCGCCCAGATTGCCACTAGGGACACGGAATTAAAAGCGGACCGGCTGGATCTCGATATCTCCGGCAGTGCGCAAGCGGAAATGGCGCTCAAGGTACAGGAAATAACTAGTGAGGTGTTCGGCTCGGGGCGATTTTCCCTGACCGGCCAGGCGTCGCGTCAATCAATCAAGATTGACGGGTCGGGCGAATACCACGCCCGCGATTTGGTCAGTCAAGAAGCTCGGGTTGATATCAGCGGTTCCGGTCGGGTGGCTCTGGATGTTACGGAAAAACTTGAGGTCAAAATAAGCGGCAGCGGCGAGGTTTACTACAAGGGTATGCCGGAAGTCAGCCAGAATATATCCGGTAGCGGTCGGATTATCCACGTTGCGCCGGAGTGATATATTCAACCGATGCGGCCTTAAGGCCGCATCGGTTTGTCAAAAAAATATGATTATTGCCATAAGTAAACCAACTCCCGATCAAATCAAGCAAGCTGAATCTTGGCCAGAGTGGAGCAAAGAACCCTCGGAGTTTCCTTATCACTATGACCAGACGGAAACTTGCCATATATTGTCCGGCCGGGCTTCGGTCACGGCGGCGGACGGGCAAACGTTTAGTTTCGGGGCCGGCGACTGGGTGATTTTCCCTAAAGGGTTGGAGGCCACCTGGAAAATAACCGAGACGATCAGAAAAAAGTACCATTTCAGCTAATTAGCCTAAGCATAAATCCATGGACGTTCAATACACGCCCCAAGCCCCGGAGGGAAAAAAGTGCGTTCAATGCAAGTTTTACCAGAAAGTAAACGAACAGAGCGGCAAATGTTTCGGGCATGACGTGATCCCGCAGGGGGGGTGCAATAAATTCACCGCGAAATAAATATAGTTGCTCGTTTTCCGTGCAATCCGCAGAAGATTCTTATTTATTGTGAATAACAGAGCTTTTCTCCTTCGGGAAAAAGCCTGAAAAACAAATATGAAAAAAAAGACCGGCGCGTTGACCGGTATTCTGGCGGTTCTGCTGGCGGCGGGGTTGTTTATTGTTGTCAGCCCGGCCCGGGCCATTGAGTACGGCACGCAAAAATTAAGCAGTCCTAAGGCGTTCAACGTGGAAGCGGGCAGCCGCTCGGTGGATTTGCGCTGGAGCGAATCAAACAGCGGCGGAACTTCCGAGTATCGCGTGGTGCGCTCGACGGACGGAGCGATGACCATGCCCTGGCAAGGCCAATTAGTTTTTGAGGGCTGGGATTTTCATTACCAGGATACCAATCTGGAAAACGGCCAGCTTTATTACTATACCGTTTTTGCCCTGGATGACGAACGTAATTATTCCGCCGGAGTAACCCGGCAGATCATTCCGAACGTGCCGAAGATCATTACCGTGCCGGAGATGTACGGCCACGTCTGGGTCAAAGGGTTCTCCGGGCTTGATGGTTCCAGTCGAACGCCTCATTTCATGGCCTTCGGTTTGAATGCCAACAACGGTGGCTATGTGGCGGCAGGGGATGTTGACGGCGACGGCAAAGATGAAATTGTGGTCGGGGCTCGTTTTGGGGCGCCGCAGGTGCGAGTTTTTGAACAAGACGGATCTTTAAAACACCAGTTTTATTCCTATGCTTCGGGAGCGCGTTTCGGTACCAAGGTGGCGGTGGGTGATGTTAATCGTGACGGGCGCGATGAGATCGTGACGGCGCCGGGCTATTACGCTCCGGCACACATCCGGGTTTTTAAAGAAGACGGCATGCTGGCGTCCGGCGGATTCTTTGCTTATCCGGCCAGCCATAACCGGGAAGGAGTATCAATTGCCCTGGGCGATACGGACGGCGACGGCGCCGATGAAATCGTGGTCGGTGATCGCCGGGCACTGAATACCAACGAAGTGCAGATTTTTGAATACTGGGGCCAGCGGAAAAAATCAATTACCGGGTTGTATGGCGGAGCCAAGGTGGGCATCAAGGTCGCCACTGGCGATACTGACGGGGACGGAGTGGACGAGGTAATTTGCGGCCCGACGGTTGGTGGCGGTCCCTTAGTGCAGATTGTCGAGCCGGAAACCGGCCGAGTTACTAGAAGTTTTTTTGCTTTCAATAAAAATCTCCGCACCGGTGCCAATGTGGCCGCCTATGATATCGATAGCGATACCATCGATGAAGTAATTGTGGCCACGGGTGAGGGGAGTGTCGCGCATGTTCGGGCCTTTGAAGCCGATGGCACGTCCGAACCTGTTAATTTTTTCCCGTACGGTCCGGGATTCCGGGGCGGGGCCATGGTGGCGGCGGGGAATCTGTAAAAATAAAAAACCGATAATTTGATCGGTTTCTGGCAGGAATGCAAACTGGTATTCCTGCCTTTTATTTATAGGCTAATTGTCCGCACGCGGCCCTCCTTCGCCCCGCCGCCCGCGGAATCGGCGGGCGGCGGGCTTCGGAGGACCTAATTTTGTACTTTATCGATAGGCTAGTTGGCCACAGGCGGCCGCGATTTGCTCGCCGGCGCTTTGCCGCACGGTCACGCGCCGAAAAGTTCGGCGCAGAATGCCGGCAAATTTTTTTATTTGTTCTGGGGAAGAGGGCTTATATTTAGCAAAAACATTATTATAAGGGATAAGATTGATCATGCTATCGGCGGGGTTTAGCAGTTTCGCCAATTCTTCGGCATGGTAGGGTTGGTCATTGATCCCGTTGAGCATGATGTATTCATAGGTAGTCTGGTGTTTGGAAGCTCGCTGGTATTCTCTTATTTCTGCTAAAAGATCATTGAGGTTAAAAGCTTTGGCCGCGGGCATGATCTGAGCGCGGATTTTCTGGTTTGGCGCGTGCAGGCTGACGGCCAAGCGCGGGTGCAGTTCGGCGCGGACTAATTTACTGATCATGCCTTTGACGCCGGCCGTAGAAATGGTCATTTGGCGTTGCCCGATATTCCACCGCTGCGCGTCATGCAGAAAATCTAGAGCTTTCAGGGAACTCTCAAAATTCAATAAAGGTTCTCCCATCCCCATCAGAACCACGTTGCGGGGTTTTTGTTTTATCTCATGGAACAAAAGCTGAAATTGGTCGACAATTTCTTCGGCGGTTAGGTTCCGTTTAAACGGAACCGAGCCGCTTTTGCAAAAACAGCATTGCAGCGGGCAGCCAATCTGGGTGCTTAAACAGACAGTATAATAGTCGCGCATGCGAATAGCTACGGCTTCGATTAAAAAACCGTCGGCTGTTTTCAGGGCCAGTTTAGTGGCTCCGGGGAGTTTCTCGGTTTTGACCGGTTGGAGATTGACGATAGGAAAACCTTTGAGTTGGTTACGCAAGGCGGCCGGCAATAAACGAATATTTTCAACTGAGGCCGCTCCCTGCTGATAAATTGCCTGAAAAATCTGGGTCAGCCGATAGTTCGGCTGGCCTAGTTTCTTCATTTCCGCCTTGATCTTGGTCCCATTGATCATATTTGGCTCTGTTAGCTTCTAATGATATAATACAGGCAGATAAAAAGAAAGTCTAAGTATCGTCTTTTGTCTTTGGTCGTTTGTTGTTAGCCAAAGACTAAAGACCAAAGACTAAAGACCAATTATGAAACAACCCCATTTATTATGTGATACCGGCGATCTGGCCGAGCGCGCTATTGTTGTCGGCGATCCGGCGCGGGTTGCTCGTCTGGCGCGATTGCTCGATAACCCGAAAAAGGTGGCTCAAAATCGCGAATTTATCAGTTGGCGCGGCGAATTTGGAGGTAAGCCGATCGCGATCGTTTCTACGGGCATCGGCGGGCCTTCGGCGGCTATTGCCGTGGAAGAAATGATCCGCTGCGGCGTTAAAGTGATTGTCCGGGTCGGTTCCTGTGGCAGTCTCTTGCCCGCCGTGAAAATCGGCCAGCTGGTAATTCCGGACAGCGCCGTGCGCGGCGACGGTACGACTTTTGCTTATGCCCCGGCCAGTTTGCCGGCAGTCGCGGATTTTGATTTATTCCATCAGCTCCGCCTAGCGGCGATCGCGGCCGGCACGCCTTTCCATACCGGCACCATTGTTTCCGTTGACGGCTTATACGCGCCTAACCTTTATGAGCGCAAAGAAAAATTAGGAAATTTAGGCGTCTTGGCTCAGGAAATGGAGGGCTCGACGGTTTTATTAGTATCTCGTCTGCGCCATGTCCGCGCCGGCTGTGTTTTTGTGGTGGTCAACCGAGCCGGCGTCAAAAATGTCCAGGAAGGAATCCTCCGGTACGCCGAGCAGGCGACTTCAAAGAAAGGTTCCCTGATTGACCAAGAAACCAAGGCGGCGCAAATAGCGCTGTCCGCATTAATAAAAACTGATGAGTGAGATTTATCGCGGGATAAAATTCAAGGCGGTCCGGCAGGGTGAGTGGCGGCCCGGTGCCGACGAAAAAAAAGTCGCGGCCCAGCTATTTAGCCTTAAAGATGATTATCGGCAGTGGGGGTTTTTAGATCTAAACGGCGGAAATTTTAGCGGGCGCGTTCCCGGCGGTTGCGTCATCAAGCGGACCGGCGCCTACCTCGAAAATCTCCAGCCGACGGATTTTTCCAAAATGACCAAGTTGTCCGGAGAAACTGTTTATTTCCAAGGCGAATATCCCCCTAGTTCGGAGTGCCGTTCCCATTTTTTGATTTACCAGAAATGCCCTCGGTATAATTTTGTTTTTCACGCCCATTTGCCGGGTTTTACCAATTATGAAATTTTGGCGGGCCCTAATTGCCTTTTGCCGGACCAGCCTTACGGAACGCTTGATTTAGCCAGGCAAATTGCCAATAATATCATGAACAGCCAATTTGTTTTATTGCAAAATCACGGGGTTTTTGTGGCGGACGAGACTTTCGAGGCCGCCCGGAATAAGTTAAGCGCTTTTTATGAACAGTTCCGAAAAACTAAAGAGCAGATTGCCTTACACGGTCGAGATTTTTCCTGATCGGGTTAGGATCATCGATCAGCTGCAGTTGCCCCGGCGGCTGGTTTATTTGGATTTGAAAAATTTTGCCGAAGTGGTGCGAGCGATTAAGACGATGCAGGTGCGGGGTGCCCAGGCAATCGGGGCGACGGGCATCGGCGGCCTGTATCTGGCCGCCCGAGAAGTAAAAGGGGGGCGTGCTTCGGTTTTACAGAAACTAACGGCGGCGGGTGACCAGCTAAAGCAGAAAACCCGGCCCACGGCGGTAAACTTGGCCTGGGGCGTAAACAAGATGCTGGCCGCGGCGCGATCGGCTGAATTGCCGCTGGTCCAAAGCCTGTTCGAAACGGCACAGTCGCTTTTGCGGGCGGAAGTGGAAAATAATTTACAGCTCGGTCGTCTGGGGAGTAAGCTTATTTCTCCGGATATGACTGTCTTAACTCACTGTAATGCCGGTTCGCTTTCCGGGATCTGGTACGGAACAGCCACTGCGCCGCTGTACGCCGCCTGGAGCAATGGTGTGAAATTTTCGGTGGTTGTTGACGAGACCCGTCCCCAACTTCAAGGGGCACGGCTGACGGCTTGGGAATTGGACCGGGTCGGTATTGATTTCCGGATAATCTCCGATTCAACGGCCGGATCACTTCTTAGATCAAAAAAAATAGACGCCGTTTTCGTGGGGGCAGATAGAATTGCGGCGAACGGCGATACGGCTAACAAAATCGGGACTTACCCGCTGGCCGTCCTGGCGCATGAGAATCAGGTCCCGTTTTATGTTGCTGCCGTGGAAGCGACCATTGATCGTCGTTTGCCTGCCGGCGACCAGATTCCGATTGAAACCCGTCCCGACCAGGATTTTTGGCGCTATCTGAATCCTGACTTATTTGATGATAAAATGCCGATACTCAATCCTGCTTTTGACGTGACGCCGGCTCGGTATATTTCCAAGATTATCACCGAACGGGGGATAAGAGAGCCGGCTGAAATAAATAATTAATATGCCTACGGCAGTTCAGGCCACAGAGGTCACGATTTCTTTCGGGGAGCGGTCGGTAGTCGATCGGATCAGTTTTGATATTGCCGCCGGTTCGGTAGCGGCGATCATTGGGCCGAACGGTTCCGGAAAAACGACGCTCTTGCGGGCCTTGGCGGGCTTACTTCCTTTTGCCGGCGAAATCCTTTTGTTCAACCGTCCGCCGTCTGAATTGCGGGGGCAAATTGGCTACGTGCCTCAACGCCTGGAAATCGACCGTTCTTTGCCGATCACGGTCGAGGAATTTTTACAGTTATCTTCGCCCGAATGCTTTTCCCGTCGCTGCTTGCATGCCGATCTCTACGAGCGGATGGGGGTGGCCCAGTTGCGAAAACATTTACTGCGGCAATTGTCCGGCGGCCAGTTCCAGCGGGTTTTAGTCGCTCGGGCGTTATTGGACCAGCCTAAAATTCTATTTCTGGACGAGCCGGCCAGCGGCATTGACGCCAGCGGGCAAGAAACTCTTTATCAGGTGATCCAGCACGTCAGCCGCGAGCACCAGACTACCGTCATCATGGTTTCGCACGAGTTTGAAGTGGTGTATCGGTATGCCACCCAGGTCCTCTGTCTCAATGAGAAGCTGCTGTGTAACGGGCCGCCGAACCAGGTGCTAAACGAAGCCAGTTTGAAAAAATTGTACGGGGAAAACAAAGTAACTTACACGCACCACCATGGCCGTCCTTGAAATTTTTATGCTGCCTTTCATGCAGCGCGCCCTGATCGCCGGTCTTTTTTTAGGCCTACTTTTGGCGATGCTGGGTATTTATGTTTCGATTAAGCGCATGGCCTTCTTTGGCGACGGGCTCGCGCATGCTTCTTTGGCCGGAATTGCTTTTGGGCTATTGCTCGGGTGGCAGCCTTTGTGGGCGGCGGTGCTATGGGCGGTAGCAATTGCTTTGCTGATGTATCTTTTTGAGCGAAAAACCAACTTGAGTTCGGATACGTTAATCGGTATTTTTTTCACCGCCAGCCTAGCTTTGGGCGTGATCGTCATCAATCTCATGCCCGGCTATCAGCCAGATTTGCTGAGTTATCTTTTCGGGAATATTTTATCGGTTACCCTGGACGAGGCGATAGTGATCACCGTTATTGCCGCTGGCTTGATGATTGCTTTAAGCCTAGGCGGGCGCCGGTTAAGCTTGTTGGCGCTAGATCCTCAGCAGGCTACTTTGCAAGGCTTTAAAACAACCGGGCTGACTATTTTTCTTTATGTTTCTTTGGCGGTAGCCGTCGTCTTGGGGGTGAAGCTGGTAGGCGTGATTTTGGTTAGTTCGCTCCTGATTGTTCCCGCGGCCTCGGCTAAATTGGTCAGCCGTTCGTTTCGCGGGCTAAAGCGGAATTCACTGATTTTTTCTCTAGTGGCGGTGCTGGCGGGCTTGGTCGCTTCTTTCTTTCTCGATTGGCCGTCTGGCGCGACTATTGTTCTAGTTGGTTTCGTCTGTTTCATCTTCTGCTGGCTGTTCAGCCGTACGCGCCAGCAAAAAATAAAACTATGAAATTACATCCGTTGACTATCAGCGGGGCGCTAATTGCCTCCGGGGCGACCGGTATTTACGCTTACCTCGGTATTCGCGAATTTTTCGGTTTGGCGGGAACAATTCCTTTCATGTTTTTGTTATTGCTTTTGGGGATGGTTTTGATTTCGCTGGTGACCTGGTTTAGGCCGAAACCGATGCCGATTTGGCTGGCTTTTATCGGGATCATGTTGTCAACCTACAACGGTGCCAGCGCGCTCGGCGATGCTTTTGTTTCGGCCCTGGTTTCCGGCCTGCCTTTCGTCCTGGCCTCGATCCTGGTACTGATCGGCGAAAAGCGCCAGGCGCCTAGCGCCACCAACCCGGTGTCTGGAAAAAATAATCATATCCCATAATTTAAAGTAAATTTATGCCACAACATCGCGAAGTCAGTCCTAAGGATCTAGGGCTTTCCGCCGAAGACCAGGAGTTGATGCGTTTAGGCGACGTCTATCAGGATCCGGAACGGCCTCGCTCGGTTGCTTCGGGACGAGAAGATTCGGATCGCTTAGACGCGCCGGGTAATTCGGCCAGCCGGGAAAACGATGACGAAGCTGACGATGCCGAAGAATAATTACCGCCATGACTAACCGCGACTTTGCCAAAATTTTTGAACAGATTTCGGAAATTTTGGAATTACGGCGGGCGGATCGCTTCCGGGTTTTGGCTTATCAAAAAGCCGCTCGCGAGATAGACCATTTGGGCGAGGATCTAGATGATCTTTACCGGCGCGGCGGTTTGAAGGCGCTCGAGGCGCAAGCGGGCATCGGGACTTCCGTCGCCCGGAAAATAGAGGAGTTGATTAAAACCGGTTCTTGCCGTGAATATGAAAAGTTGAAGCAGCAGACCGCTCCGGTGATGCTGGAATTACTTCAGATTCCCGGGATCGGTCCCCGGACGGCCCAGAAGCTTTACCGGAACTTAAAGCTCAAATCGTTACGCGATCTGGAAGCGGCTGCCCGCCAAGGGCGGATTCAAAACCTCCCTGGTTTTAAAGCCAAAACGGAAGAAAACATTCTTTCCGCCCTGCGGTCATTGCGCCGGCGGCAGAAGGAGGCCCGGTATTTACTGTCGACAGCGGAGCCGATCGCGGAAGATATCATTCAATACTTAAAGAGATTGCCGGCCGTCGAAAAGATTGACGCGGTGGGCAGTTTGCGCCGACGCCAGGAAACGATCGGGGACATTGATTTGATCGTCGGGGCGCGTTCGCCGCGACGAATCGTCGAATATTTTTGCCGCTATCCTCGCGCTCGGCAGGTTCTCGCCCGCGGCCGGACCAAGGGTTCTTTTTTGCACGAGAAAATGCTGCGGGTTGATCTCGAGGTTTTGCCTCTAGCCGCCTATGGCTCGCTCTTGCAGCATTTTACCGGTTCCAAGGAACATAATGTGGAATTGCGGACCATGGCGAAGTCGCGCGGTTATTCTATTTCTGAATACGGCGTCAAGGATGAAAAAACCGGACGGATGCGCAAATTCCAGGATGAGGCGGCGGTCTATCGTTTCCTAAAAATGGATTGTCCGCCCCCGGAAATTCGCGAAGGCCGGGGCGAAATCAAGGCGGCTCTTTCGCATCATCTGCCAAGATTGGTCACTAGTCGGGCAATCAAGGGGGATTTGCATGTTCATTCTGAGGCTTCCGGTGATGCGGCCGGTCGCTTGGAAGATATTGCCGCGGCCGCTATGAAAAGGGGGTATCAATACTTGGCCGTCACCGAACATACCGCCAGCCTGGGCGTGGCCCAGGGATTAACCGGGCGCCAGCTGCTCAAACACCGCCAAAAAATACAGGCCGTCAATAGAAAAATATCCGGCTTCCGGCTTTTGGCCGGAGTAGAGGCGGATATCCGGGCGGACGGTTCGATAGACATTGCCGATGATATTCTGGCTCAGCTTGATGTGGTTGTCGCGTCAGTGCATTCTGCTTTGCGCCAAAGCGAGGCGGTCATGACCCGGAGAATTTTACGGGCGATCGCTAATCCGCACGTTGACATTATCGGTCATCCTTCGGGTCGCTTATTGCTCCAGCGTGATCCTTATGATGCGGAGTGGCCCGAAATTTTCCGCGCCGCGGCCCGGGCCGGCGTCGCCCTAGAGGTAAATGCGTATCCCGAACGGCTGGATTTGAACGATGTCTTAATTCGTTCGGCTATACAATTCGGCGCCAAATTAGCGATCAATACCGACGCTCATGCCCCTGCCCAGCTTGCTCTCTTGCCCTACGGCTTGGCGATGGCGCGCCGTGGCTGGGCCGAGGCCTCGGATGTTATCAACACTTTTGCCTTGCCTCGGCTCTTGAAATGGCTCGGCAGAAAAGGTAATATCAAATAGTGACTTTTATGAGACATCGCTTGGCGGAAGAAATCCTGATTATGGCTGTCATAGTCATCTGTTTTTTAGTGAGCTTGGACGTCAGTTTTTTCCAAGCAAATTATGCCGCCCGCATCAGCTACCTAAAATGTTCTTTCCGGCAGTCCAGTCCGATTGCCCTTTCCGCGGCTGAAAGTTGTTGCGGCTCGACTTGCTATTATCACGCCTCGCCCCGCGATTCGGCGCTAGCCCAATTTTGGGATAAAGCGGTTACGACCCCCTTGAGCTATCTTTTTTATCCGATCGGCAGCTTATTCATTAAATAAGAATTATGAAAAAAATTATCATTTACACTTCGCCGTCTTGCGGATATTGCACCATGGCCAAGCAGTATTTCGGACAGATCGGCGCCACTTACGAAGAAAAAGATGTCAGTGATCCGAAAAACGCCGAAGAAGCGGTACAGAAAAGCGGGCAGATGGGCGTACCGGTGATTATGATCGGTGAGGGCGAAAGCGCCAAGATGATTATGGGATTTAATAAAGACGAGATTGATAAAGCTCTAAAGTAGTCTTTAGTCTTTTGTCTTTAGCCGAAGACTAACAGCTAAAGACCAAAGACCTAAAAAATTATGTCCAAACCGGAACCAAAAGTAATAATTATTCCCATCTTGGTCATTGCCGCCATCGTTGCGGTTATTTGGCTGGGGATTTATTTTTCCAGCGGTCCGGCGGGGTCGGGTGACGGCGGCATTAAGCCCAGCTATGATAACGCTCTGGCGGAGCCGGTAACCGATCAAGACCATAGCCGCGGCGCGGCGGATCCGCGGGTGACGATCGTAGTCTATAGCGATTTTCAATGTCCGGCTTGCGCCCAATTTGAACTGAAAACAGCGGACCAGTTATTGTCCAAACATCCTGATGATTTGCGTTTTGTTTTCCGACAATTTCCGATTTCTAGCCATCCGGTAGCCCAAAAAGCGGCCGAGGCGACCGAAGCGGCCCAGGCGCAAGGAAAGTTCTGGGAAATGGTCCAGGCCATCTATGAAAACCAAAACAAGCTAACCGCTTCCTTGTTATATGAATTGGCCGGTTCCCTGGGGCTTGACGCCGCTCAGTTTAAATCTGATTTGGATAGCGGTCGATACAAGGATATCGTGGCCGATCAAAAAGACGGCGGCCAGCGTTCCGGCGTAGACGCCACGCCCACTCTCTATATTAACGGAGAAAAATATGAAGGGCGTTTGAGTGCCGACGCCATCACGGAGGTGATTTCAAAGAAACTTCCTTAATCATATGAAGCCGAAATTAATTATTCAGATTGTTTTGAGCCTGGCCGGCCTGGCCTGGTTTGCTTATTATTTATTAGCCCTGTGGTGGAATGCCGGCTATCATCCGTTACTGCTAATGGGAACACTGACCGGTTTGCCAATCGGGGCTCTTCTGTACTGGGCCATTAAGAGCCGCGACCGCCGGTTATTGGCGGCGGGCCAGGATACCGGACGGCCGCTGGTGTGGATGTTTGTATTGATCGGCACGATTGTTTTTTTGGTGCCGCTTTTTAATATGCTTTCCGAAGCGATGTTCCTGGCTTGGGCCACGGCGGCTCTGTCCGGAGCTTTTGCCTGGTGGTTTTTTATTGCTTGGCTGGGAATTGCCAAGGGATCGGATTCGGCTCGGCAAAGCAAATAAAAAACAGCCTCGTTGCAACGAGGCTGTTTTTTATTTGATCTTCATCAATTCCTGTAAAATCATCGTGTCATAGGTAATTTCCGTCAGCGGCTGGTCGTCGGTTATTACCCTGGCGGCTAGGGGTTCCGGGGTTTGGGTTTGCGATATGGCATAATCGAAATATTTTCCTAGGCCGGGCTGGCGCTCGGCTACTTGCAGATCATCGGTCAGGGCGGTCGGGCGATCAGTGGCGACAATCAGCCGGTTATAGGCGCCCGGAATTTTCAGATCATAAACGTTTCGGTAAGTTTTTTGGAGCGTGGCGATCAGGCGCTGGTACACCTCGCTGTCGGTGCCGGTCGTGTTGATATTAAAGGCAACCAGCCCGTCCGGGGTAAGCCGGCTTTTCACGAGTTGAAAAAACTCTTGGCTGCTGAGATGGGCGGGGATGGCAATTTCTTTATAGGCATCGAGGATGATCAATTGATAGCCTGGCTGGGCTTGTTGCAGAAAAACTCGACCGTCCGTATGATGCAGGCTTACCGCCGCTGGAAAGGGCGCGAAATTTTCTTGCGCGATCTTGCTTACTGCCGGATCCAGTTCCACGCCGTCGATTTCCAGTTCGGGATAAAACTTATTGAGCAGTCGCGGAATCGTGCCGCCGGCGTTGCCGATAATCGCCACGGCGAGATTATGGTCGGCGTAGAGCGCCGGTAGAATCGCATAATAATCCCAATAGAGGCCTTCGTTCAAAACATCGTCCGGGTCAAATCGGGATTGGACGGCATAAGCTTCGCTAAAAGCCAGATAGCGAATCCCGTCTTCGCTTTGCGACACTTCAATATAGCTATAAGGGCTTTCCGTCTGGGCGATAATCTGTTCCCCGGCGAGCAGAAACGGGCTGGAAAAAAACAGGGCGGCGGCAAAGATTGGCAAGAGGGCATAAGTGGCTTTGCGTCCCAGTCCGATGGCTCCCATCAGGCACAAGGCGGCGCCGAAAACTATAATTGTCCGCTTCACCCCGATTAGCGGGACCGTGACAAAGGTCGGTAAAAAGGTTCCGGCCAGGCTGCCGATGGTTGACATGGCGAAAACATTTCCGGCGGTGTGTCCGGTTTTTTCCACCGTGCGGTTGATCAGCCGGACCAGATATGGACTGATTAGGCCAAGCAGCAGGAAAGGTGGGAGAAAAAGGATAACCGTTCCCAAAAGGGAAGAGGCAATCAGTGCCTCGGCGTCAACGATGATTAGGCGACTGATGTTTTTCAAGATTTCCGGCCCGGCAAAGGGGAGAATCAATACTACCAAGGAAGCGATAACGACCAAGGTATAGAAAACTTTGGGGTTGGGGTAGCGGTCGGCTATTTTTCCTCCCAGCCAGTAACCCAGCGCCAGGGCGGCCATAATTATGCCGATCACATTGGTCCAAATAAAAATCGAAGTCCCGAAATAGGGGCTCATCATCCGGGTGGCAGTCATTTCTACCGCCATAATCGCCAGTCCGCTTACAAAAGCAGTCAGGTTGTAAAACCAGATGTTTTTTATCATTTTGAGTATGATGGCACAGGCGGAAAAAGCTGTCCAGCCCTACTTTGTCAAAAGAAGGGACCATTGGGCTTAATCCGTGTGGATACCAAGCTTGCTTTTTGCTTGGTTTTTACCTATACTCTAATCAGACTAAATCACTCTTCAATGCCATGAAACTGACTCGGAAATGTGAATATGGTTTGCGCGGCTTGCTTTATTTGGCGCACCGTCGGCACCAGGAAAAGATCCTGACGGCGGAAGTTTCGGCAGCCGAAAACATCCCGCCCAGTTTTTTGAACAAAATTTTCCAACGCCTGGCCAAGGCTGGTGTCCTGCGTTCGGCGCGGGGTTGTGGCGGCGGTTTCTATTTGGCTCAAGAGCCCGGCGAGATAACCTTGCGCAAAATAATCGAAGCCCTGGACGGGCCGATTCGCTTGTCGCCGGAAAACAGCCAGAAGCCTGGCGTGGAAATGTCTGGGGACGGCAATTCTTTGGCGCTGACGACGGTTTGGCAGCGCATTCAGTCGCACCTTAACGCCATGCTGGAAAAGACGACGATCTTAGATTTAATTCGCGATAAGATGAATGCCAATAACGAAAATGGGAAAAACCACACCGAAAATAACTAAAGATACGACAATTCAAGAGGCGCTAGCGCTGGGCGGCGCGTCTTTTGATATTTTGGGCCGCTATTTCGGGCCGGGCTGCTTGGCTTGCGGCGCGGCTGCCTTTGAAACTCTGGAAATGGGCGTGATCAGCCACGGTTTAGACCAGTCAAAACTCTCGGAACTGATCAAGGAATTGCAAGCGGTGGCTGACCATCAGGATCCGCAAAAATCTGGCGCTTCGTCATCGTCTCGAAAATAGTCTGAGTTTTTAATTAGTAAAGTTATAATTCCCCGAACGTGAAGTTCGGGTTCATGTTTCAATAAGCAAAATGCCAGCCGTCAAGGTTACGCATCTGGTCAAAAATTTCCGGCAAAAGGTCGCGGTCAACGACGTGTCTTTTCAAATTGCCCAGGGCGAGGTTTTCGGCTTATTGGGACCGAACGGTGCCGGCAAGAGCACGATCATTTCGATCCTGACGACGCTACTGCTGCCGACTAGTGGCCTAGCGGAAGTTTGCGGCTATGACGTGGTCAAGAAATCACGGGAAACTCGCCGAAATATCGGACTGGTCTTTCAGGAGACGATCCTGGATGAGGACTTGTCCGCCTTCTCCAATCTTGATATTCACGCCCGTCTTTACCACGTGGCTCCCGCCGTCAGCCGGCCGCGCGTGTCGGAACTGCTAAGCCTGGTCGGCTTGACCGGCGAGGCTAAAACCAAAGTTAGCGCTTTTTCCGGGGGCATGAAGCGCCGCCTGGAAATAGCGCGGGGATTGATCCACCAGCCCCGGGTTTTATTCCTGGACGAGCCGACGATCGGGCTTGACCCGAAGACCCGGCGCCCGATTTGGGATTATATTAAAAAGCTTAGTCGGGAAACTAATCTGACTATTCTATTGACGACTCACTACTTGGAAGAAGCTGATTATCTTTGCGACCGGGTGGCCGTCATGAACGAGGGGAAAATCTCGGTGGCGGGATCTCCTAAGGAATTGAAGCGCGGTCTGGGCGGCGACCTGGTCCGAATTCGCCTGGCAGCGGTTCCGGCGGAATTCTTGTCCCGGGTGAGGCAGTTTCCTTTTGTTAAAAAAGTTTCACTTAAAGACACAGAAGTCAGCCTGGTGGTTGACAACGGCGAGGCCAACGGGGCGGAACTGATTCGGCTGGTCCACGCTCTGTCTTTGGATATCAAATCATTCAGCTTGCGCGAGCCGACTCTGGAGGATGTTTTCCTTCATTACACCGGCGAGCGTTTTAATAGTTACACCTAAATGATTCGCGGTTATGAAATTGCGGCCGTGTGGCAGCGGGAAATGAAAAAATTTTTCGCTGACCCGGGGATGATCGTCACTTCCATCCTGGTGCCCTTGATGGCAATTTTGATTATCGGTTTCGGGCTCAACCGCTTCATCGCTATCCCGGGCCTGCAAATTGATTATTTGGATTTTTTCGGTCCCGGCGGAATCGCCGTGCTTTCCATTGGCGCGGCTATTTTTGTCGGTTTCTCCATTATCCGGGACAAGCGCGGCTACATCAAAGAATTGCTGGTAGTGCCCATCTCTCGTTATTCGATCCTGATCGGGAAAATACTCAGCGAGATAACCATGCAATTGCTGACTTTGCTGGTGACGGTCGTCATCATTGTGTTCTTTTTTTCCAAAACGGATCGGGGCGCCTGGGGGATCGGGCTGACGGTCGGCTTCATGTTTTTGATTGTTTTCGGCTTCTCGGGCTTCGGGATTGTGCTCAGTTCGGTTTTCCGTAATGCCAAAAGCTACAATCAGCTGATGACCATAATTTTGATTCCGATCATGTTCCTGAGCGGCGCCTTCTTTCCGCTGGACGGGTTTCCCGAAAGCTGGCGCTGGGTGACTTATATCAACCCACTGACTTACGGCGTCGACGGCATCCGCTGGGCCCTGATCGGCGTGTCGGAATTTTCGGTTGCCTTTGATATCGCTTTCCTGGTTTGCTTCGCCTCCGCCATGATGTTCTTGGGGGCCTTTCTTTTTGAAAGAAATTTGAAAAAATAGCTAATTGCCGATAAAATAAAGACATGATTATAGCTTTGACCGCTATTGCCTTTGCCGCCATCCTGTTTGCGCTGGTTTATTTTCCTTATCGTCGGGAAATCAATGACTGGTTTCGCCGTAAAAAATTCAAAGAAAGCCGAAACTTGATTGCCGCGGCGGCGGTGGTCGCGATAATCGTGGCGGCGGTCTTAGGCTTTAGTTTTAGTCAGCAGCCCGCGTTTCGTGACGATCTGAATGCCGAGGCCTTGTCTCAATTGCCGGGTTATAGTCTGGATATCGGTTCCGAGTTGCCGGAGCTGGTGTTGCCGGATACCGAAGGTCAGAAGGTCGATTTAAGCTCTTTCGACGACCAGACGCTGGTCTTGGCTTTTTGGAATACCTGGTGTAAATACTGCGCCAAGCAGCTGCCGGAACTCCAAGAGCTAGTCAAGGAATCGTCCGGCCGAGCCCAGGTTTTTCTGATTAATATGAACGAGAGCCAGGAAACCGTAAAAAAATACAAAGCCGATAGATCGGAAGAGCACACGTCTGAACTCCAGTCACGAGTGGATAT
>CALEFQ010000044.1 GCA_937877125.1 uncultured bacterium
GTCCTTCATGGTAAATTCCCGGACCCGCAATAAACCGCCCCGCGCCCGCACCTCGTCGCGAAATTTATCGCTGAACTGGTACAAATAAATCGGCAAATCCTTGTAGGACGGCTTGAACTTGCGGACCAGGTCAACGAAAATTCCTTCCGCGGTCGCGCCGATCGCAAATTCCGCGCCGCGCCGATCCTTGACCCGCATCAGAGCCGAACCATACGCCTGATCGCGCTTGGTTTCTTTCCAAATCTCAATCGGATGCAGAGTCGGCGTCAACACCCGCTGAGCCTCAATTTTTTTCATCTCCTCGTCGATAATCCGCAAAACCTTTTCCCAAACCAGAAAACCCAACGGCAAAAATTCATACCGCCCGGCCACCAATTCCCGGATGAAACCGCCCTGATACAAAAATTTGTGGCTCGCGATCTGAATATCGACCGGAGCTTTCTTGACCGTCTTGCCGAAAAGTCGAGAAACTTTCATATATTTATCGAAGGTTAAAATCAGCTAGCCGAAAATTTTTCCCCAGAATTTACCGATATCCCGGTAGGTAACCAAGGCAATCAATAGCAAAAGAAAAGCGAACCCGACCAGATGAATAATGTTTTCCACCTTGGCCTGCTTGAGGGTTTTGCCGCCGCGAATCTTTTCAATCAGGAGAAATAGCAAGTGCCCGCCGTCCAATGCCGGGAAAGGTAAAATATTGATAATCGCCAGGTTGATACTTAACAGAGCCGTAAACTGAAGGACATAAACAAATCCCAGCTTAGTGACCTGTCCGGTCAGCACGGCAATACCGATCGGTCCCGCCACGTCCCCGGAAACCTGTCCGGAGGTAAACAAGGCGCCGATCAAATTGCCGAAGGCGACTACGATTTGCACCGTCAAATCACCGGTCGCCTTAAATCCCTGCCAAATCGCCTGGTACCAGGGAAAAGAAACGCGGGCCGTTTCCGCCAAGGTTATTCCCAGCGGCCCTTCGCCGCTCGGCGATTCAAGGCGCGGCGTCACTTCTTTTTCAATGATTTCCGAACCGCGCTCTATTTTTACGGCCAAGGTTTGGCCGGCATGATCCGAGACGTAATCCTGAACCCAGGCGACGCTCTCTGGAGACACTTCGTCCAAAGTTAGAATCGTATCGCCGGCCAGGAATTCGGCCGCCGCCGCCGGCGAATCCGGAGTCGCCGACAGGATCTGAATCCGCTGTTCAGTCGTACGGGCGCCCGCCGGCAAATTATCCCCGACCGCGGACGGCAAACCGATCATAAAGCCGATCGACAGCAAAACCGCCGCCAGCAAAAAGTTCATGGCCACGCCGGCGCACAAAATTATCACCCGTCGCCACGGTTTTTGGGAAACGAAGCTCCGGGGGTCGGCCTTGGCTTGGCCGTGGTCACTGACCTCAAAATCGCTCTGCCCGGTCATTTTGACAAAGCCGCCGATCGGAATCCAATTCAGGCTATAAGTCGTTTCCCCGCGCTTCACCCCAAAAATACGAGGTGGAAAACCAAATCCGAATTCCTCCACCCGCACGCCCATCTTTTTGGCCGCGATAAAATGGCCCAATTCGTGGACAAAAATAAGGATTCCTAAAATGATAACAAAAACGATAATAGTGATGACAATCATAATAATAGTTAACTGCTAAAAGCAATCGGTAACAAAGCGCAGGCTTTTCTGCTTTCTGTTACCTGGTCACTTGATATTTAAATCGTCATTATTTCCTTTTCTTTAGCCGCGCTGACGCTCTCGATTTTTTCATTATATTCCGCCACCAGTTCCTGGATCGACTTTTTGGCCGAATCAATTTGGTCTTCGGAAACACCGGCCTTGGCCTCGGCCTCGGCAATTGCCTCCTCGCGCAAACTGCGAACGGCGATTTTAGCTTCTTCCTTTTTCTCCTTGACCTTCTTGGCCATATCGCGCCGCGTCTCTTCCGTCAGCGGCGGGAGCACCAACCTGATTTTATCGCCCTCATTAGACGGATTAAGCCCCAAATCAGATTTTTGGATCGCTTTTTCGATATCGGCGGCGGCATTACGATCCCAGGGCTGGATTAGAATCATCCGCGGTTCTGGAGTGGACACCGAAGCAATCTGTTTCAGCGGAGTCGCGGCGCCGTAATAATCAACCGACAGATCTTCCACCAGCGAAGGATGGGCACGTCCCGTCCGGATTTTTCCCAACTCCGCCTCGTAGTGATCAAGCGCTTTTTGACATTTAGATTTAAAAGCTTTGTCAGTTTCCATAAATTTATTTTTTTACCTGAATGGTACCGGCATAAATAGTCTCCGGCATTTTGGGATCGAGTACCAGGGCGCTGACCTGACGAGCCGTCGGCAAAAGCCAATCGGCCCAGGTCTTGCCGCTATTGACGGTCTTATGAATTGACGACGCCGCGGAAAAATAAATGATATTGGAGTCGGTCGGGTCAACGGTTAGGGCGGTGATCGGAACTTTCTCCGGCGCAATCAAGGTCGGCACCGATTCCCAAGAGTCGCCACCGGTAATTGACTTTAGCAAACCGTAGTTAGTGGCCAAATAGATGATCTCATTATTCAGTACTTCCAGGTCGGCAACTTTTTGTCCCCCTTTGAACTTGGTCAACTGATCTTTGATCTCGACCCAGGTTTCGCCGCCGTCGATGCTTTTTAGCAAGCCCGTATTCGCCGTACTGACATAAATCACCCGGCTGTCTGTCGGACTTAGACGCACCCGCGTTAATTCATCTTTGGACCAGTATTTAGCCGCCCAGGTACTGCCGAAATCATTGCTTTTATAAATTCCGCCCTGCTCGGAAATAGTGTAAATCCGGCTGGAATCATAGCTATCAATCACAATATCAACCAAGGCTTGGCCGCTGCGCGGGTCAACCAGGATCTCTTCGATAGTCTGCTCAAAAGCATTCGGCGATTTATAAACTTTGCCGACCGTTCCGGCCAAGGAAGCGGCATAAACCAAATTACTGTCTTTGGCATCGACGGCAATCGCGTGAATATTGCTGTCTACCGGCAAAACCCGCCGCCAGCTCTCCCCGGCGTCGGCACTTTTGTACATTCCCTTTTCCTTGACACCGATATAAATAACCTGAGAATTATTCGGATCAACCGTCAACGACAATATATCGGCCCGATTCAAATTCTCTTTGTCGGTAATACGATTTTTTTGCTGCCAGGTCGCGCCGTTGTCGGTAGACTTAAAAACCCCGCCGTCAGTCGACCGGTCGCAGCTGGGCAACCAGCTGGTGCCCATCAGCAACAGACCGATAGTCACGGCCGGCAGAAGAAAATAAGAACGCCATTTCATAAGTTTGTTTTAATTATTTAGATTATGTTACTGGGAAAAGCTTTGAGCATAAAACTTTCTAACAATAATTTTTTGTTGACATGCCGAGCCTGCAGATAATTCCAGTTTTTTACCGCCTGCAATCCCCGGGCGATCTGCGCGAGGCTAAGACGCTTCGCCAGGCCGGCGATTTCCGAACGCAACCCGACGTTAACGATGTCGGAGCGCCCGCCCTGGCGGGATAGCCAAAGGTCGCGCCAGACAGTTTCCGCACTATCACGGAAGATATCAATTTCTTCCGCTTCGAGAACCTGGTAAGCGGCCCGGAAACGCTGATGAGGCCATTGAGAAAACAGAGCGACAATTTCTCGCGGCCACTTTTCGGCCAGATTTAAATTATCCGCCTGGCTCAAAGCCTTGGCCTTCCCGGGACAACCCAGCGACATTGCAGTAGCGCGTTCCGCCACCTCAGGGGCAACACCGTCACAAAGCAAAGACTCGGTAATCAATTGCTTGGGAACGGGAGAAAACCGAACCAACTGCACCCGCGATACCACCGTCGGCAGCAAGCCTTTCTTGGTTTCCGCCGTTAAAATGAAAACTACGGGAGTTTTGGGTTCTTCTAGAATTTTGAGAAAAGCATTTTGGGCCTCGGGCGTCATTTTTTCGGCCCGGCGCAAGACCGCCACCCGATAACCGCCGAACGGATTAGTCAAACTAAGATCACTGCGTAATTTTCGGATATCGGCGATCCGGATGCCGGCGGCCGGATCCAGCCAGATTAAATTTTTCCCGGAGGCGAGCGGTCCAGCAACCTGTTCAGCCAGCCACTTGGCCACTACGCCCTTGCCGATCAAGGCTTGTCCTAAAAACAAATAAGCATGACTTTCCTGATGCTTATCCAGCGCATTTTTCAAAAACCGGCAGATTGACTTGTGTCCGATGATCGCCGTTGGTTCCATGTTCATAATGTAACACGGAATTACAGCCGGCGCAACTGTTTGTTTTGCCCCCTAATGGCCAAAATGATATAATCAAAATAGCTTTTATTTTTAAAACAAAAAACCTCATGAGAAAGACACTTTTGCTCCTTCCGGTCGTGTGCTTGATCGTTTTGGGATTGGCTGGCGCTGGCTGCACCACTACCCAGAAAACCGCTACCCCGACCGCCAGCCCCGCAGGCACGACTACTCCCGCGACGACCGTCACCGCCACTCCCAGCTCGACTGCCAGCCTGACTTTCAACACCACTGAATCCGACAGCGCCATCTTAGCTGAAAAAAACGGCCAATGGGCCGTTAGCGCCTTGGCTTCGTCTACTTATGGCGACGCGACCGGAACTGAATCTTGGTCGCCGATGCACGCGACTGGGCAACCTAATGTCGAGACTTACGGAGATCACGGCACGGCTTGGGCACCCAAGGAGAAAAACAAAGGCATGGAATATCTGGAAATGATCTACACTGACCCGGTAACACCCACCGGCGTTCGCATCCGCGAAAGCTACGGCAGCGGCTGTGTCACTAAGGTAGAACTGAAAGACACCAACGGCGTCTGGCACGAGATCTGGAGCGGAGTTGATACCACTCGCGGGTTAAGCTATCTGCAAATCCCGGTCACTGGCGCTACCTATAAAACCAAGACCGTGAAAATAACCTTTGACACCACCAAGACCCCGAATGAATGGGCAGAAATCGATGCCGTTCAGCTGGTCGGTACAAAGTAAGAAACGCCGAACCAAAGACGCAGCCTTCAGGCCGCGTCTTTAGTTAAATAAAAAAAGAGCCCCCGATTAATCAGGTTGAAGTTTGGCGTTGGCCAAAGACATTCCTGTTAATCAATAGGGGGCTCACTCTTGGGTTGGTCGGGCGAGGTGATTTTTTTCCTAATTTCTTCTCTAGCGAGAAGAAACGATACTCATCAGCTGCCCGAACCAGGCCTAATCGGCCTTTCTCCTTGACGAAAACGTCGGATATAGCCACAGCGTTACGGGTTAAACAACCGGCGCTCGACTTTCATGACGCCTATACTACCAGACTAGTTTTTTTTGTCAATAGATTTTGACAAAACTAAAAAAACGGCCCCAAAACCGCCATTTTAAGCTGTATAAATCACCGGCAACTGCCAGAAGGCATCGGCATGTCAGGTTGTCCGTGTTTTACCCACTGGCCGTCCCGGCAAACCCAAGTGTCTTCCGGCGTCAATAAGCGGAAGCCCAAAATTACGCCGATAACCGCCAAAACAATCAATAGAACCACTAAAGTCCTTTTCATAAAGATAGTGTTTAAAAGCCACAAGCTTAACGATTGAACCGGAGATTAATTTCCGCGAGCGCTTTCGACCAGGACATTTCTGATTCCCTTCGCACAAATATCCCAACTAAATTTCTGCAATTGTTGCCGGCGCAAGGCGGCCCGCTTCTCGCGCGATTCCTCTAAAACCAGTCTTAAGCCTCGGCTTATGCTTTCCACTGATTCCGGATCGACATAAATCGCGCCCGGCCCGCCCACCTCCGGCAAAGATGCGGTTCGTGAGCAGACAACGGGCGTGCCCAAGGCAAACGCCTCTAGGATCGGCAAGCCAAAGCCTTCATAGAGAGAAGGAAAGACTAAGGCGCTCGCCTGTTGCACCAAGGTGGATAAATCTGCCTTTTGTTGATAGCCCGGGAAAACAATATCTTTATTGAAAACCGACTGCCGCGCCGCCGCTTCAATTTCTTCCCGCCCCAGACCGAACTTTCCGGCCAAAACTAGCCGGCCGGTCCAGTCAGTTTGCCGGCGCAAATTTTCATATGCGGAAATCAATCTTTTTATGTTTTTACGTCGCTCTAAACGTCCGGTAAAAATAAAAAATTGTTGTGGCGACAGTCCAAATTTTTCAAGCAAAGGCTTCATATCTGGCGACGGCTGATAGTAACTGTAACCATTAGGAACCACCGTGATCCGGTTCGTCCCGGCGTGATATTTTTTGATCAAATCCTGTTTGGTGTTATTAGACACCGCAATAATCCGGCTCGCCCGGCGCAGAGCGTAGCCGGTCGACCAGCGCAGATACCAGCGCTGTCGCCAACCATAAGCGTCCGGAAAATACTCAAACTCTAATCCGTGAATGGTCGCGACTTTTTTACCGTGGTAGCCGATCGGCATGGCGCTGGCCGGGAACCAAACCACGTCCGGCCGATCACGCCGCAGTTCTTGGGGCAAACGATACTGCGTCCAAAAACGAAAAAGGGGTATCACTTTTACCCGCCAATTTTCCGGTAATTTTTTTTTGAGTTCCGCGGGAAGCGGCTGATCAGTGTAAAGAATATATTGATTTTCCCGATCCTGCCGCGCCAGACGACTGATCACCTGATAAGTATATTCTTCTACGCCGGTGCGTTGTTTTTTCGCCGCCCGCGAAGCATCGATGCCGATAAGCATAAGGGGAGGTCTTTAGTCTTTAGTCTTTAGTCTTTAGTCTTTGGCCATTAGTTTTTATGGCAGATATATAGAGACGCCATAGACCAAAGACCAACGACTAAAGACTTTTATCATTTTGCCGAGAGAACGCTTCTTTTGTAAGAATCAAGATTATCAAGTGCCACGCCGGTGCCCCGCGCCACATTCAACAGCGGGTCTTCGGAAACATAGCACGGCACCCCGGTGATTTTGGCTACCAGTTTATCAAGATTTTTTAATAGCGCCCCTCCCCCGGACAGAACCATGCCCTTATCCATGACGTCCGCCGCTAATTCCGGCGGCGTTTCCTGCAAAACATTTTTGACCGCCATAATTATCTCGCGTAATTCATCCTGGATCGCTTCCGTCACTTCGGTAGAAGTCACGGTGATATTTTTCGGCAATCCGGCCACCATATCGCGGCCGCGGATATCCATAGTTTCGATAGTCTCATCGCTGTCTTCGGCCGGCAGCATGGCATTACCGATCCGAGTTTTGATATCCTCGGCCGTCCGTTCGCCAATAGCTAAATTATGTTTTTTCCGGATATACTCCGCGATAGCTAAATCTAATTTATTGCCTGCCACACGCACCGAATCCGAAGCCACGATCCCGCCCAGCGAAATAATAGCCACTTCGGTCGTGCCGCCGCCGATATCAATAATCATATTGCCGGAAGCATCCGCGATCGGAATACCGGCGCCGATCGCCGCGGCCACCGGTTCTTTGATGATAAAAGTGCTTTTGGATCCAGCCTGCTTGGCCGCGTCTTCCACGGCGCGCCGCTCGGTCGAAGAAATCCCGGCCGGCACGGCGATCATCACTTCTGGACGGAAAAACCTCACGCCGCCCAGCGCCTTGGAAATGAAATAACGCAACATGGCTTCGGTCACCCGATAATCAGCAATAACGCCGTCTTTCATCGGCCGAGACGCCACGATCATCTCCGGAGTCCGACCGAGCATATCCTTGGCTTCGGAACCGACGGCGACAACCTTATTGTCATCAATCGTCACCGCGACCACCGTCGGCTCATTCAAAACAATCCCCTTTTTAGGGACATGGACGAGGGTGTTGGATGTACCCAGGTCGATACCAATTTTACGCGAGAAAATATTCATCTAATCAGAATGGCAGGATTCTTTTTATTTGTCAACCTTAATTAAGTCAAAAATCAAAGGTCAAAAATAAGATGATCGAACTTTTGACTTTTGAGCTTTGACTTTTGACTTAAGGTACTATCTTATGCTGCTCCGGAAACCAGGCCGGCGTACAAGTCACGAAAAGCTTTGCCCGTCCTTCCCAATAGTATTTTTCACCGGCATCGATTAGCAATAAATCATCGGCTGAAAAAGAAGTTACATCATCAGTAGTTATTAATCTACCTGCACCGCTAATAACATAAGCCATTTCTTTACATTTTTCATTGATCGCAAATTCCTTTTCAGGGTAACGCCCACTAAGTTCAATAACAGCTCCATCAATGCCCTTATCCCCCAAAGGATACTCTCGGGCAGTACAATAAGAACCATTGGCAAACGTCTTGGTTTCGCTTTTCTTAATAATTTTCATGGCTCTAATTAGAAAACAAGCCTGTTGATTTCTCGCCGTCACACTTGACAGTTAAAATGATGATGCTAATATAACTTAGTCAATGTACGCCAGCTCGAGGGACCCGTTGCGATACGGGACAAAATCCCAGCTGAGTCGGGAATAATCCCCGGACGAGGATGTGACGATTCACGGTGAATACGGAAGGCCGGACAAACCAGCGAGTAGCGGTGACACAGTGGCGCCCTGTTTCCCGGGAAAGAGGCTGGATAGCTGAGTCGTCTTCTTGGCGAGGGTCGAAATTTGCCGTAATGACGGATTCGCCTACCGCGCGACATTGGCCTTGCCGGACATTTTCTAACGCTTGCGTTGGACTATGCCCGGCATTTTTCATTTCTCGCGTTTTATTTTCGCGCCCAAGGATTGCAAACGCTCCACAATTTTTTCATACCCCCGGTCAATTTGTTCGGCATTATCGATTTCTGTTTTACCGTCGGCCATCAAAGCCGCAATAATCAAGGCCGCGCCGGCGCGCAAGTCAATCGAAGTCGTACGTCCGCCGTAGAGCGGGGTCGGCCCTGTGACCATGGCTCGGTGCGGATCAGCGATAACCGCGTTGGCTCCGAGTTTAACCAATTCGGGAATATAGTTTCGGATCCGGCCCTCGTACATGGTGTCAAAAACCAGCGTGGTTCCCTCCGCCTGCGTCAACAAGGCCGCGATCGGCGCCAGCAAATCAGCCGCCAAGCCGGGAGAGGGACGGCACTCAACTTTACGAATGGCCGCTAATTTGCCCGGGCGGACGACACAGGTGTCGCCCTTGATTTCAAAATTGACGCCCAGCTTTTTGAAAATTATTAGTTCCAAACGCAAATCCTGCGGGCGAAAGTTTTTGATCGTGATTTCGCCGCGCGTCGCCGCCGCCAGGCAGACAAAAGTGCCCATTTCAATATAATCAGGAATAACCTCGAAATCAGCCGGGGTTAACTTGTCCACGCCGATTATTGTCAGGTCGTGAGTGCCGACACCGGAAATTTTCGCGCCCATTTTGTTTAGATAATGGCACAAAGTGACAATATGCGGTTCCTGGGCCGCCGTGTGGATAATTGTCTGCCCTGTCGCCATTACCGCCGC
>CALEFQ010000045.1 GCA_937877125.1 uncultured bacterium
AAACTAACAATCGACACGTGGTCATTGAAGGCGATTGGGGCGGACAGATTTTGGCGACGATTCCGGCCCAAGAAATAAAATGTTCGGCGGCAATTTTGAGCCGATTAGCGGCGGAACTGAATAAAACCGCCTGGCACCAGGATGAATCGGGAACGGAAGGATTAGATATCTATCTTTCTTCCCGCGAAGAGGAAATTCATGCCACCATTGCGGGCGGCATGGGCGGGGGCCAACTGCGGGACCGGATCTGGCTACACCCGGAATTCGTTGACAACGAACAAAGCCCGAACGCTGATCCGAGCTTGTACGAAAAGATAAAATTGGTTTTGGACGCTCGAGCGAAAAACCTGGCCGAGGCCGAGAAAATTTACCGCGCAAATTTTGACCAGGAAATAAAAGACTTCTTCAAAAAAAATCCGCCGCCTAAAAAATAAAATTATGGACAAAAGGCTTCTCCGGTGGGAAATCATCGGAATTATCGTGATTATTTTCGCCGGCTCCGCCCTCCACTTTGTTTTTGAGCTCAGCGGACGATTCACCCCGGTGGCACTGATTGCCGCCGTTAATGAAAGCACCTGGGAGCATCTCAAGCTGGCTTTCTGGCCGGCACTGATATTCGCGCTGATCGAATATCGCTATGTCAAGGCGCTGGCGCCAAATTTTTGGCCGGCCAAAACCGTAGCGCTCTGGCTGACGCCGATTCTGATCATAGTTATTTTTTACGGTTACCATTGGCTGACCGGTTCCGGTAGTCTGGTGGCGGACATCTCAAATTTTATTATCTCAATAATCATCGGACAATTGGTCGGGCTGAAGCTTCTCATTAAGACCAGTCCTAAGCCTGGCACCAAAATACTTGCCTGGGTCGGGCTCGGAATCATCACCGCCGCTTTTTGTTTGCTTACTTTCTTCCCGCCCAAAGTTTTTCTTTTTCAGGACCCGATCAGCCAGGGATACGGAATAATTACCGAAAAATAATAACGACCGGCAAATAGCATTAGAAAAATATAATGACCGCCTCTGGCGAAAAACCGCTGCCGTCTTTTTTACAAGAGACCCCGGTACCAAACACCCCGGAAACAGAAAACCGCCCTGAAAACAGGGCCGAAAATTTAGATTCCGGCCATGAATTAATCCGCTTAAGAGAAGACTTCCAGCGGCGCGCCGAAAGACGGCAACACGAGAATCAACAAGAAATCGCCCTGCTTAATCAAATTATTTCTGATAGCGCCCGGCAATCAGAATTTTTGCGTTTGGAGCGAGCGGTGAACACCACTTCTCTGCCGGATGAATCCGTCTCGGATACCTGCCGTTCATTAGAAGAACGGCTCCGCTTGATCGCGAGAACTAAAAATCCTTTCAGCACGGCAGACATCGCTCAACAGGTAAGCCAAACGACCGCGGAGTCCGGTAATTTGGCCGGCTGGTTATGGCAATCAAAAAACAAAAAAAAGGAATTGGACCAACAGCTCTCGCTCCTCAGCCAGCAGCTGTCGGACCGGCAGGCCGAGCAAGCGGCTTTCCAAAGAGACCCCTGGGTCAAAAAAATTTGGAACAATAAAAAAAAGGGACAGCTTAGCGCCCAAATAGAAGCCCTGACCGGGCGGAAAGAAACCCTGACCGCCGAATGGCAGCGCCGAGGCCATGTCATCGACGATTTTGAGAAGGACTTACGCTCAAAACATCTTTGGTCTTATAGCCGGTCCGGGATTAACATCGGGCTAAGAAATGTCCGCCAGCGGCTCGACTCGGAATTTGATGAAATAGGCAGTGAATTAGCCCGACCGGAATTGATTCAGGCCCTTATCTTGGATCGAGCCATCAGCCCGGATCTGACCAAAATCGCCGCGGCCTATGACTATCCGTTGACCGAAGAACAACGGCTCCTCTATCTGGAATCCGTACAGAAAATAATGCCAGCGACGGATACCCCGGCAGTAAATCTTGATCCGTCACAACGGCAAAAATTGCTGGAAAGAAACCTTCAGTTCCGGTCGACCTTCGACGGACTCCCGCCCGCCCTGCTCAAAGCACTCTTACGTTTGCCCGGCCAAGTCGGCGCCTGGGTTCCCCTCAATTTCTATCAAAGAAAAATCGCCGATTTGGCTATATTCGCCAGCCAAAAGGAAAATGCCGAAATCCGCGCCCAGCTAAACCAAAATCCCGATTTGCCAGAGGAATTGCGTTTTTCCGGCGCGGCACCCCAACTGTCTCAAGGCGAATTCGACTCGGGCTTGCCGATCATTCGTCATCTGGCGGTTCAGACGGGATTAGTGCCGGCAGAATTTTTTAAGGAGTATGAAAATCAACGATTGAAAACTCTCGGCGAGCGGCCGCCGTCATATTCAGGCAATCTTTCGGAGGAAGATATCGCACACCTGACGGAACTGCGTAATCCGGTTGCGCTTCCCTATTTGCTGAATCATATCCGCCATGCCAAAGATGATACCAGCTTCAATCGAAACGGCGCCGCCCTTAAGGCCATCGCCGACCTGTATCACACCGCGGAACCACAAGAACGCGAGGTCGCGCTGGCTCAATTGTCGGCGGCCGATCGAGATTTGATCAAACTAATCGCTGATCCGCGTTCCGGCCTCAACCTCTTTGCCGATAAATTTTCCGGAGACGACAGCCGGACGCGGTTCATCTCCGAGCGCGGCACGGCTTTAATTCCGCACGAAGCCAACCTGGCGGAACTGATCAAGCTGGGCGAAACCGAAGAAAACTTAGTAAAATTCTACTCCTTCAGCGAACCGCGTGCCGCCTTGCTTCAGCTTAAAAAAATCGCCACCGCCACCGGACAAGATTATCGGCAGAAACTGGTTGAAGCCCTGCCGCTCTTTGATCTGTCTCTGTTGAATAAGGAATCGGTCAAAATTTCCCACCAAAATGTCGATAACGCCAAACAGTGGGCCACAGAATTAGGGATCGCCTATCCCGAACTGCTCCGCCAGATACCCGATTGCC
>CALEFQ010000046.1 GCA_937877125.1 uncultured bacterium
TAATTTGACTCATCCCGCCGCGCCGTCCGCCAAGCTTCAGATCACATATATTAACAACGGTAAATTCACCAACCTAACGACCCGCTACCGGACCTGGGCCCAGGTCTACGTGCCCGCCGGAGCGACTTTGATATCCTACGACGGCGCGGAAGTGACGGACAAATCTACAGCGCGTGGCGAGTTGCGCGAAGAAATCGACCCCAACTCCGGTCGCAAAGTTTGGTCATATTTCAAATCGATTGAGCCGGGTACCCAGGAAACAATGACTATCGAATACCGCTTACCCGCCGAGGTAATCCAAAAAAACTCTTACGCCTTGCTTTTCCAAAAGCAGCCGGGAACACCGGAATTTAAGCTTAACGTCGGCGTCAAATCCGGCCGGACCCCAAAACAGATTGATCCGGTCGAAGCCGGAAAAATTGAAACAACTAACGTCTCATTCGATTCCGATCTATCCGTTGATCGAGAATTTCGAGTGAATTACTAAAACCATGACCGACCCCCAGCCCAAACGACATGTCGCCGCCTATGCTTTTGTCATCCTACTAATCGCTAGTTTTGGGATTGGTATTTGGGCCGGCAAGGTTATCTTCACTTCCGAGACCAAACAAACCTATGTTGAGGTGGTCAATCGGGAAACCCCGGAAAATAAAACCGTTGATTTTAGTCTTTTCTGGCGAGTTTGGGACTCGGTCCTAGCGAAAGCGTATAAACAGCCGGTCGACCAAGAAAAGATGTTTTACGGGGCCATTAAAGGCCTAGTCGCCTCAATCGGCGATCCCTATTCATCTTTCATGGATCCGACCGAAACCCAGGATTTTGACAAGGAATTAGCCGGTACTTTAGAAGGCATCGGCATTGAAATCGGCATCAAAAAAGAAAAACTGACGGTTGTTGCCCCCATCGAAGGCACCCCAGCGGACAAGGCTGGTTTAAGGGCAGGCGACTGGATTATTAAGATAAATGATGAGCCGACGATGGAAATGTCATTGGATGCGGCCGTCCAGAAAATTCGCGGGCCAAAAGGCACCCCGGTCAAATTAACTGTTTCACGTGGCGGCACGGCTGAACCAACCGATCTGGAAATAAACCGCGACCGAATCACCGTGAAATCAGTGAAGTTCAAAATGCTTGACGGCGGCATTGCCTGTGTGGAAATGACCCAGTTCGGCGATGATACCGTCCGGGAATTCGATCGAGCCGTTCTTGAAATGCAAGCTCAAAATGCTCGCGGATTAATTCTCGACCTACGCAACAACCCCGGCGGCCTGCTCGACGACGCGATTAAGATCGGCGGGGAATTCCTGGAACAGAAAGTAATTGTCAAAGAAAAAGATTCCGACGGCAGTATGCTTGATTTACGATCCGAGGGGCCAGCGCGGCTAAAAGATTTGCCGGTCGTGGTTTTAGTGAATGAAGGAAGTGCTTCCGCCTCGGAAATTTTGGCCGGCGCCTTGCGCGATCACCGGCAAATAATTCTGATCGGGACCAAGACTTTTGGCAAAGGATCCGTCCAAGATCTGGAAAGTTTGCCCCAGGAAACCAGTCTCCGGATTACGGTGGCCCATTGGCTGACTCCTAACGGCAACGAAATCGATGACAAAGGATTGGAACCGGATATAAAAGTGGAACTATCTGATGATGATTACAATAACGACCGCGATCCCCAACTCGACAAGGCCCAGGAAGTCATTCGGGAAAAAGCGCGTTAAACATTGCCTTTTTTTCGAAATAAGTTATAATCCACTGTAGTCGTATGAAAACGCCAACTACGACCTTATTTTTTAAAGTTGATAACTTGTATGAAAGTGATATTAATGCAGTCAGTTAAAAACCTCGGGGCCAAGAATACGCTGGTCGAAGTCAAAGAAGGCTACGGGCGAAACTTCTTAATTCCCAAGAAAATCGCCGTTCTGGCAACCCCGGGCGCCCGAAAAAACCTGGAAATGCTCAAGAAAAAAGAAACCAAATCATGGGAACAAATCCAGGCCAAGGCTGAGGAATACGTTAAAAAACTGGCCAAACATAAAATCGAAATGAGCGCCAAGGCCGGGGAGAAGGGTAAGCTTTTCGGGTCGATCACCGCCGAAAAGTTAGCAGCCGCCGTCAGTGAGATCCTTAAGACTAGGATCCCGGAAAAAATGATCAAGTTGACCGAAGAACTCAAGACTACGGGCGAGCACGAAGCCGAGGTTAACTTCGGCGCCGGACATACCGCCGTCATCAAAATCTCCATCACCCCCGAACCAGAAAAGAAGTAACTTACACCTGCACCTAACGGTGCAGGTTTCATATATCAAAAACCTATGCCAAAATCTCAGCCGAAATATATCTTTATCTCCGGGGGCGTTATTTCCGGCCTCGGCAAAGGCGTCACCTCTTCCTCGATCGCTAAAATACTGCAGCACTACGGCTTGCGCGTCACTCAGATAAAATGCGAAATGTATGTCAATGTCGATGCCGGGACGATTCGTCCGACCGAACATGGCGAAGTTTTTGTCTGCGCCGACGGCACCGAAACCGACCAGGATCTCGGAACCTATGAAAGATTTTCCGGGTTGACGCTCGGCCACGACAATTTCGTGACTACCGGACAGATTTACCAAGCGGTGATTCAGCGAGAGAGAAACCTGGAATATGACGGGGAAGATGTCGAAGTTGTCCCGCATGTTCCTTTGGAAATAATCTCCCGTATCAAAAAGGCCGGCAAAAAAGGACGCGCTGATATCGTCATCGTCGAACTGGGCGGAACTGTCGGCGAGTACCAGCAGGTTCTCTTTCTCGAAGCCGCTCGCATGCTCAAGCTGGAAGTCGGTCGCGATGTGCTCAATATACACTTAGCCTACTTGCCGATACCGGCCAGTATCGGGGAAATGAAATCGAAGCCGGCTCAATATTCGGTCAAAACTCTTTTTTCCGCCGGCATCGTGCCGGATATCTTTATCGGTCGGGCGGAGCGCCCCCTGGACAAGCCGCGCATTAGCACCTTGTCCCGAAACACCGGTATCCCCGTCAAGTCCATCTTCTCCAATCCAGACGTCAAATCGATTTATGAAGTGCCGATATTGCTGAACCGCCAAAGGATCGGCGAGCGCATCCTGGAATTACTGGGCTACCCCAAACAGAAACACCCAAAAATCAGCGACTTCGCCCGACTGCTGAAAACAATTCAGGCCGAAAAACCCGAGGTCAAAATCGCCATTGTGGGTAAATATTTTGATACCGGTAATTTTGCCCTGGCCGACTCGTATGTTTCCGTGATTGAAGCGATCAAGCACGCCTGCTGGTATTATCGCCGCGAACCGAAGTTGCAATGGATTAATTCCAAAGATTACGAGAAAGACCCGCGTCGAGTTCAAGAGCTTTCTGAATTTGACGGCGTGATTATCCCCGGCGGTTTCGGCAAAACCGGCGTGGAAGGCAAGATCAGGGCCGTAAAATACATTCGGGAAAACAAAATCCCGTACCTCGGCCTATGCTACGGCATGCAAATGGCGATTATCGAATTTGCGCGCAATCTCTGCGGTCTGCGGCGCGCTCACACGACGGAAGTCGATCCCCGCACCGCTTATCCTGTTATCGACATCCTGCCGGAACAAAAAGAAAAAATGGCCCGCCATCAATACGGAGCCACGATGCGGCTCGGCAATCACAAAGCTGTGCTCCTGCCGAAATCACTGGTAGGGAAGGCCTACGGCAAGCGTGTTGTTACCGAGCGCCACCGCCATCGCTACGAAGTCAATCCTAAATACATAAAAAAGCTGGAATCGCGCGGCGCAATCTTTTCCGGGCGTTCGCCGGACCGCCGCCTGATGGAATTCTTCGAACTTCCGCCTTCCCAGCACCCCTTCTTCGTCAGCACCCAGGCGCACCCAGAATTTTTGTCCCACCCGACCGACCCGCATCCCTTATTTCGCGATTTTATAAAAAGCGCGATCGCTCGCTCGAGGTAAACAAAAAAAGAAGCCCAAGCTTCTTTTTTTGTTGGCGCGTTAATCGGTATTAACCGGCAGACCTTTGTGCAAACCTTCCACTTTATAATACTGGCCAATAGCCGTATAGCCGCCCGAGGCAAAAAAAGTTACCACCACGGCAGCCAAGACAACCATTAGGATGACGGCCGTAATCATCCAACCTTTTTTTTCCATTTTTTTAGATTTATTTTATATTTACTTACTTTTGACGTTGACCACTCTCGTGACAGCCAATAAGCCGTTAAACTTCTTCTTTTTGGAGATCTTGAAATCAACTACGCCGTCAATCAAGGAGTATAAGGTATCATCCTTGCCGCGTTTGACATTTTTGCCGGGATGAAACTTAGTTCCGTGCTGGCGAATGATAATATTGCCTTTTTTGACTTTTTCGCCGCCGAAAAGCTTGACGCCAAGGCGTTGCCCGGGACTGTCTTTTAAATTTTGGGCGGTACCGCCCGCTTTAACATGTGCCATTGTGTTATGGATTAAACCTGGTTGATTCGTGATTACTTCACGAAAACAGCGATCTCCCGACCGACGATTTGTCGCGGACGTTCGTAGAGGAGCGTGCCCCTATCGCCAGGTTCGTAATTAATTAATTTGGTCATTTCGTCGGTGAAAAAACTAACCTTAGTATACCCAAGCTGCCTGATATTGTCAAGAATCGGCAAGAAGTCGCGCGAACCGTTAGGGGAGAGGTAATAAGGAAAAACCGCCACTATCTTGCCTCCGGGGGCAAGGATTCTTTTATATTGTTCGAAAGCTTTAAGGTGAAGCCGGGACAATTGTCCGAAATATTTCGCCCTTAAACTAACGCCCGGAACGCGGGACAAGGCTGGCCCAAGCAGGCCCTCCGTCACAATAGCGTCAGCGGTATTAGCTGGAAAATGGCGCCCCAAAAAATGGACATCGACCGCCTGGAGCGATAGCACCTGGTTCGTCGGCAATTTGTAACTACTAATCAGCCAATCCAGGTTTTGTTTGGCTTTTTTAATTGTGTCAGCGGAAGCGTCCGTGCCGATTACTTTGTAACCGCGTAATAAAGCCTCCTGAAGGATCGTACCCATGCCGCAAAAGGGGTCGAACACTACGCCGGCCTTGGGAATTTCAGCTAAATTGATCAGTATCTGCGCCAGCTTAGGCGGTATCATGCCGGATTTCGGATCGGCGGCCGGCCGGCCGTAATCGCGGCGGCTGTAATTTTCGAAATCCTGGACCGCCAAGGTTTTCCCTAACGCCAGGTAATGGTCATCAAAAATAACGGCGATGTCAGCGCCCCGCGATAGCAACTTGTTTTTACTGACCACCACCGACGACAGAGCCGCGTCCTCGCTTACCACCAAGCGGCTCCCTAGATTTTGGCGCCGCAACGCTTGTTTCAGATCGATCCCGAAAGTCCGTAAAAATATTTGCAGATCTTTCGGGCTAAACTGGGAAGCCAGCGGGTAAACACTGAAACCGAATTCTATTTTTTGTTTTGTCTGGGCCAAATATAACCTAGCTAATTTATCCGGCGTAATTTCACTCTCAATTACTTTACGAGCCGTGGCTAAAGAAGAGAAGTTTTCGCTGTTGATGAGAATTATTTTGACCGTGCCGCCCAGTTCGGCCAGGCAGGTTTCCGGCGCCAAGAGGGGAGCGGGTGACTCGGCTATTAACAGGCCATTACCAAAACGCACCGGTTTCCAGCCGGCTTGTCGCTTAAGCCACACCGCTAATTCGGCCAGGGACAACAAAGGGCGATGCCCCAAAACAAAAGCGTAACGATACATAGGCGCCAGTTAATTATTGTTAGTTTAACCGATGCCGGATCTTTTGTAAATCACTTGACAGCTGATCAGGAAAAGATATACTACATCTTGTATAACATTTAAATTTGCCGCGATGACGAATAATCGTGAAAAATACACCAATCAGAACGAATTAAAAATCAAAACCAAAGATATCATTAACGACACCGCCGCCGGCAATCGTTATATTGTGTTACGGTACTCAAAACCAGTGGCCGTTCTTTTGGGCATGGACGAATATTGCAAATTGACCGGACAGCCGCCAAAAAATTGCCGGCAGTGTCAAAAAGTTATCGGCCAGGCACTGGCCAAATTAGACAAAATAAAATGAAAACTATCTATCTCGATCATGCCGCCACGACGCCCGTCGATTCTCGGGTCCTAAAAAAAATGTTGCCCTATTTCCAGGACCAATTCGGCAACGCCTCCTCCGTGCACCGCTTAGGGCAAGAGGCGTCCCAGGCCGTGGAAGGAGCCCGGGAACAGGCAGCTGGATTCTTAGGCGCTAAACCGGAAGAAATTATTTTTAACAGTGGCGCCACCGAAGGCAATAACACCGTGATCAAAACCGTTGCCCGTTTGCTCAAGAAGCAAAAAGGGCTAAACCACTTGATCACGTCGGCTATCGAGCACCATTGCGTCTTGGAGACCATGCAATCTTTGGAAAAAGAAGGATTTAAAGTGACCTATTTGCCGGTCGGCCAGCAGGGGATTGTCAGCCCAGAAGATTTTCGCCAGGCTCTGACCCCGCAAACATCTCTAGCCTCTATCATGTACGCCAATAACGAAATCGGCACGATTCAGCCGATTGCCGAACTGGCTCGCCTCGCCAAGGAACGCCGGGTGCTTTTCCATACCGATGCCGTTCAGGCGGCTAATTATCTCGACTGCCGAGTGAACCAGCTTGGCGTAGACTATCTTACACTTTCCGCTCATAAATTTTACGGGCCGAAAGGCGTGGGCTTGATTTACCGACGTACCGGCGCTCCGCTGACGCCTTATTTGCACGGCGGCGCCCAAGAAAACCATCTGCGCGCCGGCACGCTAAATGTCCCGGGCATTGTCGGACTGGGAGAAGCCATCGCCCTAACCCGGTCGGAACAGGCACAGCGAAGTAAGCAGGCTGGCCGCTTGTCGACCCGGCTCAGGGTTGGTTTAACCGAGAAAATACCTGACCTGCTAATTAATGGCGATACCAAACGGCGTCTGCCCAACAATGTTAATATCACGATAAAATACGTCGAAGGTGAAAGTCTGCTCATTAGCCTCGACCTGAAACAAATCGCTGTTTCTACCGGATCGGCCTGTTCTTCCGGATCACTCCAGCCGTCACATGTCATCCTCGCCCTCGGTGTCCCAAAGGAATTCAGCCACGGGAGCTTACGTTTTACAGTCGGCCAAGATAACACCCTAGACGATATCGAAACAGTAATCAAGGATTTACCGCCGATAGTTTCCCGTTTACGCAAAATGTCGCCAACCGCACCTGCTAAATATCATTAATAAAAAAATATGTATAATAAACAGATCATGGATCATTTTCAGAACCCGCGAAATCAAGGATCACTTGAGCGGCCCGACGGAGAAGGGGAGGCCGGTAATCCGGTTTGCGGCGATATGATGCACATCTATCTCCGTGTCAAAGACAATAAAATCACCGATATTAAATTTCAGACTCTTGGCTGCGGCGTCGCTATCGCCACTTCCTCCGTACTAACAACTCTGGCCAAAGGCAAAACCCTGGAGGAAGCGGCCAAAATCACTAAAATGGACATCATAAATCAGCTTGGCGGCAAGGATCAAATCCCGCCCCAGAAATTTCACTGCAGTATTATTGCCGAAGAAGCTCTCGGCAAAGCAATTGCGGATTATCGACAAAAACCAAAATAAAGGGCGCTTGGTTCTTATCGCCTAAAATGGTATAATCTAGGGGATTAGGTGATCTCGCATGGCCTCATCTTTTTCCGTTATATTCCTAGCTGTCTTCCTAGGGTTTTCCCCCGGGTTGTTTTGGTTGTGGTTTTATCGCCAGCGCGATAAAAAGAATCCGGAGCCGAATAAGCTGATGATCTACCTGTTTTTGGGAGGTATGGCCTCCACTATTCCGGCCGCATTATTGCAAAAATTCGCCCAGGAATTCATCCCGCCCCAGTTTTTGCTCTGCCTGGACAACGCCTGCAATCTGAACGTCGGCGGTAATGCTTTGTTCCTACTGGGGTTTATGTTTCTGATCGTCGCCCCTACGGAAGAAATATTTAAGTTTCTTTTCGCCCGGTGGATTTCCTTTAAGTCCAACTCCTTCGACCAGATTATCGATGGCATCAAATACAGCGTGGCCGTGGCCTTAGGCTTTGCCTCGCTGGAAAACGCCCTCTACCTGATGGGGTCGCTTCAGATTGCCGACTTCGACACGGTAGTATCTACCTTATTGACTAGGTTTTTCATATCGACGCTGGCCCACACGCTATATGCCGGCATCAGCGGTTATTACCTAGGGCGCGCCCGTTTCGACAGCTACAATCGCCGCCGCTTGCTCTGGACCGGCTTAATCCTGGCAATTATCGCACATGGCGCGTTTAACTTCATGCTTTATAGCGGGATCGGTTTTTATTCTATCCTGTTAGTCGCTTTAATCTTTCTGATTTTACTCCAAAAATTCCGGAGCAAGGAACTGACTCGAGTACAGCAGATCGCTGTTTCCACGGGCAGTCAGCGGATTTCTTCGGCCGCGCTGCCGTCCGAATCCGGAACTGGCGACCGGACGGTTACGGACTTGATAAAAGCCAGCCGGGAGCAGGCAGACCCGATGCAAGTCACCGTTTCCGAATTTTGCCCGCGCTGTTTCAAGAAAAATATCTACCATTCAAAATTCTGCCCGAATTGCGGTGAAAAATTATACATAAAAGTGCGCTGAAATCATGAAGAAATTTCCACCCGTTATCTGGGGAAGTATTCTGATCACTATCATCTTTGTGGCGATAGTGATTTTAGTCAATTTCCTGACAAAACCTAAGTCGGCCGTCAGTCCGGATGCCAACCAGCCTGACGTTGCGAGCTCGGCCACCCCGCCAGTAGAAACTCCAAGCGTTACAGCCGAAGCGCCCCTCCCGGAAACAGTCTTGGAGTTAATGAACCATGAATCAGTTTTATTTTTCCCCGCTCTGCCGGTAAATATTTATCAATATTCCTTAATCCAGATAAAAAACATCGACTCGAAAAAGGCTGAGGACATAAAGGTCACCCTGCTCAATCGGGCGGGGGAAAGCCAGACCTATTCAATTAATAATCTGGAGCCGAATTCTATTAACCGGTTTAGCCTCAAAAACCTCTCCGGGATCCCGATTAATTTCAGCCCCGGACTGGTCATCGTTTCTTCTGATCGCGAATTAGCCGCCTTAGCTGAAATTTTTTCCACGGCGTCTGAGGAAACTGTTCCTGATGAAACACTGGCCCCCGTTGATCAGACCGCCAAAGACCTAAGTTTCACAGTATATGCCGGCACTGACAACGAACCGTCCCAGAACCGCCTAATTATCACCAACCCGGCCAATAAACTGATCGAGGCTCAAGTTACCTTAACGTCTCCGGCCTCCGGCAGCCAGATAGTCTTTACCGGGGAACTCGCCCCACTAAATAGCAACGTCGTCGAATTAAATCTTCCTAAATTCGCCGACATAACCGATCGCGCGACCGTGAATGTTTCCGGCACCAGTTATATTATTGGCACAATTTACCACCTTGACAAAAACGCCGGACTATTGAGTAATATACAAGGGAGGTAGGGAAGACGGAATCATGGAACGAGAAAAGACTAACTAAATTTGCCAGAGTTGGAGGTAGGATAGGTACACAGAAAATAAAAAATAATAAAATATTTATTTCACGGATGCAGATTGCGTGATCTAGCCAAGCGAGAAACCGAGACTTTGTGTCGCACAATAAATCTTATGCGACACCATATCCCTGGAACACCCAGGCTATCTGCCTAAACCCGGCCCAGCGACTCTGTAAATAAACCTGCCTTTTTATTCTCCCAAACGCACCTATTCTCTATTTCAAGAATATAATGTTTTATAAAACCGCCCAGACTTGGCGGATTTTTATTTATATTCAAATAATAACCGTTTTGATTTACCGACTAAGCTGCCTTTATCCATTCCCAGATCCAGGAACCTTCCCGACGCGCCGGAATAGACTATTTTAAAAGCGGCCTCGAAGGACCGCCTAAGGCACTTTAGCTTCTGGTCCTAGAATAACCCCATCGGGGAAACTGTTTTCTCCGGCGCGTACCAGGGCGATTCGCCGTAAGAAGTTTTGACTGTCGCCATTTGAGTATAAACCGCGAAGTGGAGATGACAGCCGGTGGAAAAGCCAGTCGAGCCCTCAAAACCAACCGTGTCTCCCTGTTTCATGACTTGGCCGGGCGCCACCGCCGTGCGGCTCATATGACCGTACAAGGTATAAAGATTGAGTTTTGGATGGAATAAAACAACCCAATTGCCGAAGCCATACGTCAAACTGCCGACTCCGAAAACCTGACCGTCAGCCGCCGCCACGACGGCCGTTCCGCACGGCAAAGCAAAATCAACTCCAGCATGAATTCTAGGCGATCCGTCGCTATTGTATCCATAGACACCACTTTTAGCATAACTGGTTAATCCATAAGATTGACTGATTGATGACAATGCGCCTTTCATCGGTTCGCGCAGGAGGCCGGCGCCGATCGCCGGCGGGCCGGACGGAGTTGAGCCGCCGCGACTGTTCATTAGTTCCTGCTCAAGCGTCTGGATTTCGGCCGCCAATTTCCGTTGTTTTTCGGCCGACTCGCCAATCAATTCCTGGTATTTGTCTTCCCGTTTTTCCGTTTTAGACAGCAATGATTCATTGTCCCGGCGCTGGCGCTCCAGCTCCTGATGCTGTTGGTCTAATTGCCCTTTCAGCGCTACCTGCTCGCGCTGTTTGTCTTCCAGTTCATATTTTTTGGCCAGAAGGTCATCTTTTAGAGCCTTGACCTTATCGTACATATTTTTGACCTCGGCCTGATATGACAAAGTTTGCTGTTGGAATTTCAAAAAATCAGAAAAGGTGGAACTGCGCAGAAGCATATTTATCGACGAACGATTGTCATCAAAATGACGCAAATCCCGGATCAGACCAGACAAGATCTCCCGCTGATATTGCAAATCTTTTTCTTTTTCTTCTACTTGTTGTTTAGTAAGCTGAATCTGGGCGTTGGTCTGATCGATTTCGGCGCCGGTTTTTTCGATGGCCAAATTGGTGACTTCGATTTCATCGGCACTTATCTTAATTTTCAGCTCCAACGTAGTCGCTTCCTGGTCCAAGCGGGCTAAATCACCGGTATAACGACGAATTTCAGCCTGCACTTCGTCGATTTTCTTTTTTTTGTCGTCGATAACCGCTTGCGCGTTTTTTTCAGATTTGTCATCTTTTTTATCCGCCGTGCCGTCTTCGGCCCAAACAAAAATACCGCCGGCTAAGCCGAGAATGCATAACAACGAAACTACAAATATTTTTGTTCTAGTTTTTACCTTTTTCATATTAGATAATTATATCACGAAGGCAAGGCGCTGTCAAACAATTACATTGACCAGCCGGCCACGTTAGTTCCGTTGCGGAAATTTTCAGTATAGGGCAAAAATTCCGACAAAATATCGCGCTGAATGTTGAACTTATATACTTTGACCCGGGCGGTACTGCGTCCGCTACTGCCGATGATAATTTCGGCTTTGCCGTTTTGATCGTACTCAATCGTCCCGACATCGACGCCGTCGCGAAAATCAGCGCCAAAAGCGAAGAAATCGATCCCGCGCGGGGCACCATCCTTGGCCTCTAAAACTCGCACGTGGCCGCCGCGCGAGGCCGCGCCAACCACGATTTCCGCTTCACGGTCATTATCGACATTGCCCGCAGATACCCGGACTCCTCCCGTAAGATTTTCGCCGAAAGCGAGGAAATCGCTATAGAGATTGTGCTCCATTTGCGGCTTGTATATTTTCACTAGTGGCTTATATCCGCTTTCCGGCGAAACGATAATTTCATCTTTGGTCGGAGTCGAGAGATCGACATTAGCGACCGCGACATCGACCCCGCCGCGAAAAGCCGGACCGTAGGGCCAAAGTTCCAAGGACCGCCTAGCCCCGTCCGCCTCGAAAATACGGACTTGCCCGCCGCCGCCGCGCCGCGGCGCCGTCACGATCTCGTCATGCCCGTCGCCGTCGACATCTCCCGCCGCCACCCGAATACCCCCTTTAAAATTTTTATCGTAGGCCAGGAATATAGAAATCTCCCGATTTGATTGGTCGCGCACGCTGACTTCCGGTTTGGCACCCGGCCCGGCGCCAAAGATAATTTCTTCATGGCCGTCGCCGTTAGTATCGCCGCAAGCAACATCGGCGCCGCCCCTAATCCTGGGATCCAGCACCAGGCTATTTATTTCGGCAACTTCGCCGTTCAAATAAAAGGAACGTAAATGTGAAGTGCCAATCGGCCCGGGCCCGGTCAAAATTCTCTGTCCAGTATCCGCCAATTGACGATGCGTATTTATAAAATCCGTCGGATTATGCCAGTCAGCCAATAGGGACTGGTCGCCCAAACCCCAATAAACCCAGGCAGAAGAAACATCGACATATGCGCCTTTCCGGATCCCGAAATGAAGGTGTTCGCCCCAGCCGCCATTTTCGGCGCGGTTGCCAAGATAGCCAATAGTGGTGCCGGCCTCGACGGCTTGGTTTTCTTTGACCCTGACATCAGCCGAACGCAAATGCCCGTAAAGCGATACGACCGAGCTTAAATCCGGCAACTGGTGCTCAATTAATATTACCGTCCCGAAGCTGGTGTGCTCACCGATGTGTCGCACAATACCGGTCCCGATGGCCAGCACCGAAGTGCCGGCCGGCCGAGAAATATCATTGCCGAGATGCCATTTCCCGCCGCTACGCCTTTCCCCGAAATTTTCAAAACTATAGGATTGGTAGTTATCTAGCGGAAAGCGGAAAGAATAACTAAACCCAGCCGTGGCAGTGAGCGAACTAAATAAACCAAACCAACCGACTAAAGCGGCTAACAATGAAAAAGAAACAAATTTTTGCCACCAGATCCGCATAGAATTATTTTTTGAGACGGTTCAGGCCAGACTGTATTCGGCGCAACGATTGAGTTTTGCCTAAGACGCCCATTATTTCAAACGGTGACGGACTTCTTTCCTTACCTGATAAAGCAAAACGAAGCGGCCAAAACATAGTTCCGTTGTCAATCCCCTGCTCTTTAGCGAAAGCTAATAAGGCAGGTTCTAATTTTGCCTGAACGAAATCCGCCTCAGTAAATAATTCGAGGCGATCCAAGGCCTTTTGCATCGCTAAAATAGTTTTAGGCCGGTCCGATTTGCGCCAGACCAGCTGGGCCGGATCATAATCCAGTTTTTCGCTGAAAAAAAAGCCGATGGCCTCCGGCAAATCAGACAGTTTTTTTATGCGAGATTGTTCCAGGGCGATCGCTTTTTCAATAAATTTTGTGTTCGCGCGATAATCTTGATAGCCCGGCAATGAACACAGGTATTGTTCGGATAGCTCGCGAACCCGAGGCACCGGCAGAGTCCGCAGATACTTGCCGTTGACCCAATTAAGTTTTTCTAAGTCAAAAACAGCCGCGGCTTTATGCACCTGGGCAAGCTCGAATCGCTTGACCAGTTCCGGCAAAGTAAAAATCTCTTCGGCGGTTTTCGGATTCCAGCCCAGGAGGACAATAAAATTAAGAATCGCGTCTTTTAAATAGCCTTTTTTGATGTAATCATCAACCGCCACATCACCACGACGCTTTGACAGCTTTTTTCTTTCCCGATCAACCAACAACGGCAAATGGGCGTAAGAAGGAACCGGCCATCTAAAAGCTTGATACAAAAAAATATGCTTCGGTGTTGAAGAAAGCCACTCCTCTCCCCTGATTATATCCGTCACTCCCATCAAATGATCATCAATTACCACCGCCAGATGATAAGTCGGGAAACCGTCGGATTTGAGCAAAACCTGATCATCGACCAGCTTGTTTTCAAACTGGACTCTTTTCCGAATCACGTCCTTGAAAACCGTATAGCCGTCGCGCGGTACTTTTAGACGAACAACGTAAGGAGTTTTCTGGTCCAACTTTTGCTTAATCTGCTGTTCCGTCAATTGCAGACACCGGCGGTCATACATCGGCGGCACCCCGCGTTGTTGCTGATCCGTCCGCATCGCCTCCAAGTCTTCTCTGGTACAAAAACACCGATAAGCATGGCCATGGTCGATGAGCTGTTTGGTGTACTCACGATAAATAGCCGTTCGCTTCGATTGGATATAGGGTCCGTTCTGGCCGCGTTCCTGGATTTTACCGTCCGAGGTCAGAACCGGGCCTTCATCATAATCAAAACCCGCCCAATTTAAAGTGCGGACGATTTGTTCGATCGCGCCCGGCACAAAACGCTCTCGATCGGTATCCTCGATCCGCAGGATAAACTTACCGCCGTTGTGCCTGGCCCAAAGATAAGAATAAAGAGCGGTTCGCAAACTGCCGACATGCATCATTCCGGTGGGCGAAGGAGCGAAACGAGTAACAATATTTTTGTTCATATATTATTTTTTATTGCCGGTAAAAACAAAGATCAAGGGGAAAACAACAACGGATCGAAATATTTTTCCCAAGCGTTGGCCGAAATAATAGCGGCCGCCGACGGGCCGGCTAAACAAGCGAAACAGCCACTCCAGGCCGGCACGCTGCATCCAGGCCGGGCTCCGCCGGCGCTGGCCGGTCAAAAAATCCAGGCTTCCGCCAATACCCATGGCTAATCGCACGGTTGGCAAACTATCCAAGTGGCGGCTAATCCAGATGTCCTGCGCTGGCGCGCCCAGGGCCGACAAGAGTAAGGCCGGCTGAAAGGTCCGGATCGATCCCAAGAGCGATTCACTCGCCGCCGCTGACGGAGGTGTCTCGAAAACTTTGATCCTTAAGCGCAGATAGCGAACGGGCAGGCTTTTTTCTATTTTTTCGGCTGGGGATAACGAATCAGGCCGGTTGACCACAGCCACCGGCAAGCCCTTGCTGGCCGCCTGCCCTAAAAGATAGTCAACTAGATCACTGCCGGCGATATGATGGTCAATTCTGATTTTGGTAAAACGAGAGGCAATCACCAAACCCACTCCGTCCGGAACCGCCAGGTCGGCGGCATTGATGATGCGCCGAAATTCAGGATGACGGCGCGCGGCCAAGACAAATTCCGGATTCGGCGTGACGACATGGTGCTGGCCTTGCACCAAAAATGAATCCAAAAGATCAAGCGCATCAGCCGGGCTAATCGCGTCAATCAGCGACCCTAAGATTTCGGTCCGCCAACGCTTCATGATGATTGCACTAACGGGTAGGAATAAAGCAAATGATATTTCGGAGGGCAAAATTTCAAATCGCTCTCCAGCAAGGACAAATAATTCGCGGCAAATGATTCTGACCATCCCGTCTCGGCCGGAATTTTTCTCTCTATATTTCGAGCGCTAACCGGTAGCCGGAAACGGCCAAGTGTAATATGGGGACGGAATACTCGATCAGCGGGAAAGCGAAACGATTCGGCCGCCAGTCTTTGAACTAATTTATCGCGCAAAGTTAATAAATTATCAGCCGCGAACAAGCTTAAGTGCCAGCTTAGCGTCGAATCGGCGGCGCGGAAAAAACCGAAATTGGCGGTACGGAGCTCAAAAACCGGAGTCTCATGGGCCAAGTTCTTTAGTAATCGGCTGATCCTCGGGAGATTGACGACCGGCTGGGAACCGAGAAAAAGCAAGGTAAAATGAAGGTTTTCGGGCTCGACCAAGCGCAACGGCCAGGCCAAGCGCCCGGCTTTCTCCTGGGCTTCTTGCAAGCGCCGCTTAATCACGTCAGGCAAATCGATCGTGACAAAAACCCTTTTCGAGGCATCTCGATTCATATTTGCATAATAACAATTACGGGCGTAAAATACAAGATAGGTTATGCTCAAAAAAGGCTTATCTATGCGTGAAACCTTGTTTTATGAAAAACTGCCTCGGATGGCCGTGCGCTGCCGGACCTGCGCTCATTTTTGCGAACGATTGCCCGGACAATGGGGACGCTGCGGCATCAGGCAAAACATTGACGGAAAAATGATAGTCCTGAATTACGGACGAATTATTTCCGCCGCCGCCGATCCGATCGAGAAAAAACCCTTGTTTCATTTTCTACCCGGGACCAAAACCTTTTCCATCGCCGCCGCGGGTTGTAATTTTTCTTGCCGCTACTGCCAAAACTGGCAAATTTCCCAAGTCCGCGACTTAGCCAAGGATCCCTCCCGGATAAATTCCTTCTGGGGCGAACCGGCCGACCCCGCCCAAATCGTCACGGAAGCGATAAAGTATAATTGTCACAGCCTCTCTTATACTTATACCGAGCCAACGATTTTCGTGGAATTCGCCCTGGCCGTCATGAAAGCGGCCCGGGCCAAAGGACTCAAAAATTGCTGGGTCAGCAATGGATTCATGTCGGCGGAAACACGCGCCGCTATCCTTCCCTATCTCGACGCCATCAATATTGACTTAAAGTTTTTCGACGACCGAAAATACCAACAGATTTGCGGCGCCCGGCTAAATCCGGTCTTGGAAAATATCGCGGTACTGAAGACAGCCGGCGTTTGGGTGGAGCTGACGACTCTAGTCGTTCCCGGACAAAATGATGATCCGACGCAACTCAGGAAAATGGCGGAGTTCATCGCTAAAAAAGTCGGACCGGCCACTCCCTGGCACCTGTCGCGTTTTTCGCCGGAAATTTCTTACCGGCTCCAGGACGGGACAACCACCCCGAGCCAAACGATCATCAAGGGAATCGCCATCGGACAGCAAGCCGGCCTGGCCTATGTTTATGGCGGAAATTTGCCCGGCTACCAGCTCGAGGATACGCTTTGTCCCCACTGCCGGAAAACTTTGGTCGTAAGGAGGGGATTCAGCAGTGATTTTCCCTACGGAAAAGCAAAAAAATGTCCCAATTGCCAAGCCAAAACTGATTTGATCTGGGCCTAATAACCAAATTTCCCTAAATAAAATAATATGCCTCTGGTCTTCGCCGCCATCACGCCCC
>CALEFQ010000047.1 GCA_937877125.1 uncultured bacterium
CTCAACCCCACAATGACATATTTTTTCACTTCATTTTCAGAAAACGGATTTGAAATTGGTCGGCTTGGAGACCGAGGCTTTCGCCCTGGCCCGATCCCTGATCGGAAACGACCGGACCCCGACCCTGGTGCTGGATATCGGGTCTTCAGCCACCGATGTCATCGTGGTTACCAACGGCTTGCCGATCTTGAGCCGGACCATGGAAGTCGGCGGCAAGGTTCTCACCCAAACTATTGCCCAAAGCCTTAATGTCGGTTTTGCTCGGGCAGAGCAATTCAAGCGCGATCTGGGCATCAGGCAGCACGGCCAGCCGCTGCCGCCGGCGATCCAAACGGTGTTGCATCGTATTGTCAATGAGATTCAGAATATTTTGAAGCTTTATTACGCCAAGCAGTCGGACAAAATAACAAAAATTGTCCTGACCGGCGGGGCGTCGCAGCTGGGCGGCTTGGCGCAGTACTTAGAGGAAGCAGTCAAGATCAAAACTTTCTTGGGAAATCCTTGGGCGCGCATTTCTTACCCGCAATCCCTGGCGGCGACGCTTCAGGAAATCGGTCCCAATTTCGCCGTGGCGATCGGTTTGGCGATGCGGGAGATGATGGGAGGAAAATAGAGTCTATGGTCTATTGTCTACCGACTATAGACCAAAGACTGTAGACTATAGACTTTAGTCACTGATCATTCGGCTTTTAGATCATCATTCTAAAGACTAATGATTAGAAACTAAAAATCAACATTATGGCTAATATTAATTTGGTTCCCCAAAACCAGGCAAAAACCCAGAGTCCCAACCGCTCCCTGACTCTCGGCTTGGTAGTTACGATTATCGTGGTGGCGGCCGTCTTCGGCGGGATGTTTGTGTTTAGCACGTTGTTAACCAATTGGCAGAAGACTGCCGACGAAGCGAAGCAGGCCGCAACCAAGGAAAAAGAAACTTACGCCAGCGTTTCCGATGAGGCGGCCGTCCTTCAGAAACAGTTGACGAACATTTCTAGTCTCCTGAACAAGCATATTTACTGGTCGGATTTTTTCTGGACGCTAGAGGACCGGACGCTCAAAACAGTTTCGCTTAACAGTTTCCAAGCGACGGTGCCGGGGACGGTTCAGGTTACCGGCTATGCTCCCAGTTACAGTGAAGTCGCCAAACAAATTTCGGCTTATATCAGTGATCCGTTTTTCAAAGGGTACAATCTGAAGCAAGCGGCGCTGGAAGCGAATGCTAATAGCCAGGTCCAGGTTTCGTTCAGTCTGGATTTAAATTTGGCGGAAAATGCCTTGCATAAGACCGATAAGGAAATCAGCAGCGAAGAGAATCGGCTGAATAATTTGTTGACGCCGGTAGCGACGCCGACTCCGACGGCCACTCCCTAAGACAATTTTTAAAACTAATTAATTATAAAAATATGGCCTTGTCACTGCGCACCCAAAAATTTGTTTATATCGGGATAATTATCGCCATAATTTTGGCGGCGATATATTTCGGCTATGTCCAGTACCAATCCGTGGCTGTCCAATGGTCCAAGTATCAGGTGACCCAAGCCGAGACGGCGGCTTTACGGCAAGAAATCTCCGACCTGCAAAAGCTCGACGCCGAAATGAAACAATCATCCAAAGAGATCGGATCGCTCAAGCAGGCGCTGCCCGAGGGTTTTGCCTTGCCTGATTTGCTGACGAATCTCGAGGCGATCGCCACCCGTAGCGGCTTAGGCTTTAATTCGGTTGTGACCGGTGCCGCGAAAGCCGTGGCCGCTCGCACCGGCGAAAACAAAGAAGCCGCCGCGCCGACGGGCGTGCAGCAGTTGGCGCTGACGGTCGGCGTAACGGGGGATTATAACGGGCTGAAAATTTATCTTGACGGGATTGAGCGCAACCTGCGGCTGATTGATATCCAGTCGATCGCCATGAGCGCGCCGGGCGAATACCAAATTTCTATGATCGCTTATTACATCGAATAAAAAAATATGGAAAAACGCGAAAAAACTCTCCTGATCGTTTTGGGTGTCGTGGTGATTGTGGCGGTAATTATTTTCGTGGCCACTTCCTCCAAGCCGCCGGTGGTTTTTGATCAAAAAGACCGCCAGTCCCAGGTGATTTCTTCCGAATCGATTGCGACCGCGCTGTCCCAAGCGCGCTCGGTCATGTCCAGCAGTAAATTCTTGTCGCTGACGGCCTTCGGAAAAGTGCCGGTGGTGGTGGAATCTTTTGAATTGGGTAATCGTCAGCCGTTGACGGCCGTGACCGCAGTCAGCCCGACGTCACAATAACCATTATGGCGGATGCCGCGAATCCTAATCAGGTCCCGTTGCCGCCGGAGACGACGGCCGATTCTCCCGTGAATCAGGCCCCGGCCGCCCCGGAAGCCAAAAACATCATGCAAGTTTTGCAGGATGAAGGTTTGATTACGGCCGGACAAGTGGAAACGCTAGTGCGGGAAAGCCAGGCGTCCGGGCGCGATGTCGAAGAAATCCTGTTATCCTTGAAATTTGTTACGGACGAGACGCTGGCCCAGACCAAGGCCAAGCAACTGGGCTTGCCGTATATTGATTTGCGCGGACGGAAAATAGAAAAAGAATTTCTGGATATCGTGCCCTCAGACGCCGCTCGTAACTACCGTTTCGTAGTTTTTGCCAAAGAGGGGAACAAGCTCAGTGTGGCGTTGACCAACCCGCAGGATTTTCAGGCGCTGGAAGCCCTGGAGTTCATCGTGCGCCGGGCTAATTACGACAGCCAGCTTTACGTGACGACTTACGAAGGCTTGGAAGAAGCGCTCAAACAGTATGGCGGTATCGGCGAGGAAGTCGGTAAAGCTCTGGAAACAGCGAAAATTGAACTCGAAACTGAAACCGAACCGATCTTGGGCGGGGCGGACTTACAGCGTTACGTGGAGCAGGCTCCTGTTTCCAAGGCCGTCAGCATGATAATCCAAAACGCGGTCAAGGACCGAGCCAGTGATATTCATATCGAGCCGGAAGAGAAAGACGTGCGGGTTCGTTATCGGGTAGACGGCGTTTTGCGGACGGTGCTGACCTTGTCGCGCCAGGTGCAGTTGGCGATCGTGTCCCGGATCAAAATCATGGCGGGACTTAAAATCGACGAGACGCGGATTCCCCAGGACGGTCGGTTTCACCTTAATCTGGAAAACCGCGAAATTGATTTCCGTATTTCCACCCTACCGACAGTCAACGGCGAAAAAGTGGTGCTCCGGATTCTGGACCGATCCGCCGGAGTTCTGAAACTTGAGACGTTGGGGC
>CALEFQ010000048.1 GCA_937877125.1 uncultured bacterium
CCCGAATATGCCCGATTCTAATCTTGAAAAAAAACGAACTGTTTTGTATTCCCTGCCCGGGGTTGATTTTTTGATTGCGGCGGTTTTAGCGGTTGTGACCATTGTTTTGCGCCTGCCTTATCGCACGCATTATCTTTTTGCCTGGGATTCCGGAACGGTGGCGTTGGGGACGCAAAATTTTGACCTGTTGGCGCACGAGCCCCATCCGCCCGGTTATATTTTGTATGTTTTAACCGCCAAGGTGATGGCCTGGTTCACCGGCGATGTGAATGCTTCGCTCGTTTGGATCAGTATTATTGCCGCCGCCGGGGCGGTAGTCGCGCTGTATTTTCTTGGCAAAGAAATGGTTAATCGGCGCGTCGGTTTGATCGCGGCCTTGGTTTTGTTGTTCGGCAAGGTTTTTTGGGCCAATTCCGAAATCGCCATGAGCTATACCGTGCTGAGCTTCTTGATGATCGTGTCGGTGCTGATCGGTTACAAATTTATAAAAAACCCCAGCCGAATCGCTTACCTTTATTGGGGAAGTTTCTTCTTGGCCCTGGCTGGCGGTTTCCGCCAGGATGTTTTACTGTTTTTGATCCCGTTTTGGCTGTATGTCACGCTCAAATTCGGCCGGCCGTATTTCTGGAAGTCGTGGGGGATAATTTTCGCGACCAGCGCGGCCTGGCTGCTCGGGACGGTTTTCTGGACCGGTGGTTTTGGCTCTTTTTTCCAGGCGATGTTTTCGCAGGTCGGATATGTCGGGAGCTTCTCGGTGGCGGAACACGGTTCTACCGGCTTGGTGATAAATTATAATCTTTTCATGCAGTTTTTGACGGATTCTCTCAAAGGTACCTCCTTAGTCATTTTCTTTGCCGGATACTTGATTTCCCCGAAACGGATAAAAAACGATCCACGCTTAACCGCTTTGGGCTTATGGGCAGTTCCGCCGATTTTGTTTTATGTTTTCATCCATCTGGGCGAGCGCGGCTACTTACTGTCTTTTTTGCCAGCGGTAATTCTGTTTTTGGCTTGGGGGATGGTCTGGTTTGCCGACGAGATCAGGTCCGTTTGGCCGAGGTTGGGTAAATTCGCCGGAGCAGTTTTCCTGGCCGGCTTGACGGTAGCCCTTTTGGTTTATAACGCGCGCGGATTTTTGGTTGGGCAGGAATTTTTTACCGCGGCGGACCTGGTTCGACGCGACCAGCTGATGGCCGACAAGATTGAGCGGATTGGGACTACCGCGCCGGGCGAGGTCTATTTTCTAGAGAGGGAGAATTATAAGCAATTGCATTACTATTTTCCGGAGCATCGGATTTTCCCTTTGCCGGAAGAGATCCCCCTGGACGGCACCCCGACCGAAGATCTGACGACAAAATAGCTTAGGCTTTTTTCACCAATATTCAGCTTTCTCGAAAGGAGGAGGAATCTATGAACGGAGGATGTTCCCATACCCAAGCCCCGGTCAATCCGCTGTTCGACACGATTGAAACTGTGTTGCAAAAAGTTTTTTACCGCCAGGAAATAACCTTGGCGGAACAGCGTGCCTTTGATCGAGCCTGTGATCGCTGGGAGGCGCTTTCTTGCCGGCGGACTGATTGTTTCTACCGCGGTAACAGCTGTCGCTTCTTCCGGGCTGATCTGGATTGGGTTCGGTTCATGGGGTTTGCCGATCTGTGTGAATTGTTGCACGCCCAAACAACTCCCCGCAGTTTCGACGCGTTGCGGGCCGAATGGGCGCGGCGGTCCGGACACTACAATCCCTGAATCGTGAAACTGCCCGTCATCTTTAGTCGGGCAGTTTTTCTTTGTTAATAAATTGTGATCGTTAGGATTCATTGAAAAGCAAATTTTATTATGCTAGATTTGGGTTGTTCTTGTTAGAAAGATATTTGAGAACATAGTAATCGAAGTACCAAAAACGGTAGAAAGGAGGTTTTATGTTCTGGTGGAGACATTTGATTTGTGGCGGCAGTTTGGCCATCCCGGTGCCAGAGAGGAAGACGGTTTTGTTGCCTCGCGATGACGGGCGAGCTTTGGCTCATTACTTGCTTGATTTATCACCGCAACAAACGCTTTATTTCCCATCGGTGGCTGAAGCTCTTGATTGGTTGCGAACTGATTTGCGTCTGACACCTGGCCGTTCCGGCCATGTGGTGACATGGCGAGCCGATGATCGGGTTGAACTCTGGCAAAAAGAAAACGAAGAAAACCCGGTCTTGGCTTTTAGAGTCAATCAATCAGAGGGAGCGTCGCTGGAACTGGTGGCGATCGCCTGAAAAATCACCCCAATTATTATGGCTGATCATTTGATCAGCCATTTGTTTTTGCGTCCAAGTGCGGTATAATTGAGCTGATTATTGATTGTTGTTAATGAATATGCGTTCCTCACAGTTGATTTTTATTATTGTCGTAGTTCTGGTAACTATGGCCGCTTTGTGGTTGCTTGTTTCATCGTCTGTTAACCGGCCAGATCAGGTCTCATCGGTTTCGACCGAGACTGGTCTCAAGATCGGCGCTTCTATTCCGCCGCTTCAGTCGATCTTGGCCAGCGTCGGCGGCTCGAAAATCACCCCGATTGTTTTATTGGCGCCCGGAGCCAGCCCGCACACTTTTGAACCGAAGATTTCCGAGATGAGCCGGCTCCAGGGAGCCGAGACAGTTTTTGTTATCGGCCACGGTTTGGATGAATGGGCGCAGGCGATGGTGGCGGAACCGACGGAAATAATCACGGTCGACCAGGGGATTGCTTTGCGGGAAAGTGCCGAAGATCATGCCAGTGCCGCGGCGGATCCTCATTATTGGCTTTCGTTTGATAACATCAGACAAATTGCCCGCAATATGGCTGTTCGCCTAAAAGAGATTGATCCGGTCAACTCTGATTACTACGAGTCCAATCTCAAAAATTTTGAACAAGAAGTAGCAGCGGCAAAAAATACCAGCCAGGAAGAATTATCCGGCCGGAAAAGCAGCCAGATTGTCACTTTTCATGATGCCTGGGAATATTTCGCGGCCGAGATGGGTCTGGAGATAGCGGCAACTTTCGAACCGGAGGCGGGGAAAGAGCCGACGCCTCAATACCTGGCCCAATTGCAACAGACGGTGCAGCGCTACGGAATCAATACAATCTTCAGCGAGCCCCAGCTTTCGGATGAAACTCTGTCATCATTTTTAAATGACCTGGGGATTAAGGTGGTAACCCTAGATCCGCTCGGGGCCGAACCTTCGGGAAACTTTCTGGAAACGATGGTCCGAAATTCT
>CALEFQ010000049.1 GCA_937877125.1 uncultured bacterium
ATGGCGAAAGCTCCGTTTTCTCCGCGGACGACGCCGCGGATTTCTTTCTTCATTTTATCAATTGCGCGCTGCGCCTCGCCGTAGCTTTGGCCTTCGGTCATGGTAAAGCTTTGAAACTGGTAATTATCGACCACGAAGGTAGTCAAGGCGCCGGCCACCAGGCCGATGATCCCGATCACGACCAAGAGTTCAACCAAGGTGATCCCTTTTTGTCTTTGCCCGAAGATCATTAAGGTAAGCTTAGGGTAATTTCCGGCTGCTCCTGCCCAATTATTTCCAGAGTGTCAGTCGCGGTGACAAAGCCGGCTTTTGTGATGGTATAAGTGTAAGTGCCAGCGGTCAGGTCGCGGAAGAAGGCTTGGCCGAAATTGGTAGTTACTCGGTTTTCGTCGTATCCCCCGCCGTTCTTGACTAGGTGGATATCCGCGTCGGTGATAATTTCTCTTGATTCGCTCCGGACAGTGAAGAGCGCGTTGTAAGGCGTGTAAGAATCAAGGTAAATATTCAGGTCGGTATTAGTGTCGGGGTCGATGGTCAGGGCGGTGACCGGATCGGGATTGGGCGAAGAATGGTCAAACCCGGCCACGGAATATAGCGTGGCGGCCGGACCGGTCAGGACGATGCGGTAGACGTCCCATTCCAAGCTAGTCAAAGTCACAAAACCTTCGTTATTGGTCGGGTGCATCTGGTCGTATTTGTAAATCGGATTCCCCGAGGCGTCGTCTCCCAATTTTTTCCTGATGCCCGTGATTTGCAGGGGGACATCGGTTGCCGGTTCGTTGTCAATGGCATGTTTCGTGCTGATACTGAGAGTACTAGTTTGATCGATATACAAAGTTACTTGGGTCATCTCGCCTTCCAGAATGGACACATCCGGGTTGTCCGGATCAGGTATCGCTAAGGAGGCCGGAACCGTGTAATCAGTGCTGAAACCGCCCTTAGTCGCAGCCACATGATAGTTATTGTTGCTTGGCGTCAACATCGGCTCAATTAAGAGGCCGTCGCTGTTGGTGTAACCCTGGATATTAACCGCCGGATCATTTCTGGTGATAGTAACGACGGCATTGCCGACCGGAAGGGTGGAAGCGTCGCGGACCAGGATTTGCATTACTCCGGTTCCCGCCCCGGTCTCGATAGTCGTCGCGGAAAAGTCGCTGATCAGCACGGCGGGCCGAGGGCAAGACAAACCAGACCAGCAAACTTCGACCCGCGCTCTTTTATAATCGGCGCTATAAGCATCGTCAGGGAAAACCCCGTCATAAGGGTCGTCGATATAGGAAATATAAGTAGTAATATTATAAGTGATGTTATCAACTATCTTAGATTGCTCGGCGGGTAAATTTCCGGCCGGATTGCCATTGACGGTGCCGAGGTCGGCGTAGGGCAGATGCCGGAGCAATTCGAGCTGTTCGTTGGCTAAATTGGTGGCGACGGTGTTCCGCCGGTTAATTTCGCTGATATCGATCACGACATTGATGGAAAAATAAAAAGCGGTCGCGATAATACCAAAAACCAGGATGCCGACCAGGGCTTCGATTACCGTGAATCCAGATTGTGAGGTTCTTTCCATTATTTCATTTGCCCGGAGAGCGAATAAATCGGGCTGATGATTGAGACGGCCATCAGTCCCACGCCCGCCCCCAGGATAAGCATCAAAATCGGCTCGATGACGGAAGAAATATTGGACATTTCCTGATCAACTTCGTTTTCATAAAACTCTGCCAATTTTGATAATACGTCGTCTAATTTGCCCGTCTCTTCTCCGACAGCCATGATTTGCAAGACGACGGGAATAAAAATCTTGTCGTAGCGCTGGAAGGCCTGGCTGATGCCGGTCCCCTTTTTCACTTCTTCCGCGGCGGCCAGCACTGCTTGGCGATACTTCATATTACCCAGGGTATCAGACACGATTTTCAGGGAATCAACAATCGGGATGCCGCTGCGCAGCAAGGAGCTGAAAGTCCGGCAGAAACGGGCCAGGTTGATTTTGCGGATGATGCCGCCAATTTTCGGGATTTTCAATCCGAGACTGCTCATGCCGGTCTTGCCCTTTTCGGTTCGAAAGCCGAGTAACAGCAAGATGACGAGGACAATAGCGCCGATCAAAAATAACAGCCAGTTTTTATTTAGGAATTTGCTTAAATCAATCAAAAGCTTGGTGAGGACCGGCAGGTCCGCGCCTAGGTTTTCAAAAACATCTGTCAGTTTAGGGAGCACGTAGACAACCAGGGCGATGCCGATTCCGGCCATAGTGATCAAAATAACGATAGGATAATACATCGCCCCTTTGATTTTGCGGGTCAAGTCGTAGTTTTTTTGGAGCTGAATCGATAATTCATTCAGTACCTTGCTTAAATTTCCCGAAGACTCGCCCAGTTTTACCATGCTGGTATACATGCGCGGAAAAATCCGGGGATAGGCCGTCAGGGCGTCAGCGAACGCCGCGCCTTCTTCGACGCGCTTTTGGATATCGCGCAGCGCCTGGCCGAATAATTTCTTGCCGGCCTGTTGCGCCAGCACGCGCAACGCTCGCGCCAACGAGAGGCCGGCGTCGAGCATCACGCTCAGGTGCCGCGTGAAGAGGATTTTATCCATCATCGGCACGCCGCTGATATCCATTTTTAGGAAGCTCTTTTTGCCTGATTCGGAACCGCCCCGCGGGGCGACGGCTTGCGTCAAAAGCAAACCCTGTTCGCGCAAAAGCAAAGCCAGGGCGTGTTCGTCTGGCGCTGAAATCTCCCCGTTTTTCAATTGTCCTGTTTTGGTCCGGGCGGTGTAAGTGTAGACGGGCATAAGATAAGTCTTTAGTCTTTGGTCTTTAGCACTGGCAAGAGACCAAAGACTAAAGACTATTATTATTCTTTCGTTGCGCGGAGGACCTCTTCGATCGAAGTGACCCCGGTGGCGGCTTTGATAAATCCGTCTTCCTGCATAGTGATCATATTTTCACCGGTCGCTTGTTTGAGAATTTCGTCCGTGGAGGCGCGGGATACAATCAGCTTTCTGATCGCAGCGGAAATTTCCATGACTTCGTAAATACCGATGCGTCCTTTATAGCCTTCACTGCCGCATTGGCTACAACCCTTTGAGCGATAAAATTTAAGATCGCTTAAGGTGCTTTTGGCCGTCAGGATTTTTTCCCGTTGCATGATTTTGATAATCCGGTCGGTGTCGAATTCCTTTTTAATGGTGGTCATAAAAGTTTCGTCGGGCTTGAATGATTCCAGACAGTTACTGCAGAGGCGACGGACCAGCCGCTGTCCAATGACCGTGTTGACAGTGGAAGCCACCAAAAAAGGCTGGACTTGCATATCGAGCAAACGCGGCAAGGTTCCGGAAGCGTTGTTGGTATGGAGCGTGGACAAGACGATATGTCCGGTCAGGGCAGAGTGAATGGCGATTTCGGCCGTTTCGTTGTCGCGGATTTCTCCGACCATGATGATGTCAGGATCTTGGCGCAGGAGTGAGCGCAAGCCCTTGGCGAAAGTTAGCCCGATCCGGGCGTTGATCTGGGTCTGGTTGACTCGGGGCATGCGATATTCAATAGGATCCTCGACGGTAGCGACGTTGACTTCCGATTTGTTGAGAATATGCAGAATGGCGTATAACGTAGTGGTTTTGCCAGAGCCGGTCGGGCCGGTAGCCAGAATCAAGCCGTGCGGCCGTTCGATATTCCTTTTGATAATTTCTAAGGCGGAGTGTTGGAAGCCTAGTTGTTCCAGGGTTAGGATTTTCTGCTCCTCATGCAGAATACGCATGACTATTTTTTCACCGTCAAAAACGGGAATGATTGAGACCCGGAAAGAGACTTTATACTCATCGGTCTCTTTTTTGAATCGGCCGTCCTGGGGGAGGCGGTGCTCGTCGATTTTGAGATTTGACAAAACCTTGATTCGCGCGACTAGGCCGGTTTGCACCGAGTGAGGCAGATTGACGATGTCGTGCAGGATGCCGTCGATTCGATACCGGACGATGACCTCTTTTTCCATCGGCTCGACGTGAATATCTGAAGCGTCCTGGAGAACGGCGTAATCGAGCAAAGTATCGACGATCCTGATAATCGGCAAGTCCTGGGCCGCTTCCTCGACCGAAACATCGGCTCGGGTCGAGCGGGCGTCCGCCAGGATTTCGTCAAACTTAGATTTCAGGCTCTGGCGGTATTGTTTGATGATGGCTTCCAAGCCTTTCTCGGGCGTGTAGTAAGGAATGACCGAGAGGCCCGTCTTTTTTTTCAAGCCCTCGATTGTTTCCAGGTCGCTCGGATCCAGCATGGCGACGCGCAATTCATTTTCTGTCTTCTCGAAAGCAACGATCTTATGCTTTTTCACGAGCGGTTCCGGGATAATCAATAAAACATCCTTGGGTATTTTCACCTGGTTCAAATCAACGGCCTTGACGCGGAAAGCCCGGGCGATTTCTTCGGTCAGTTTTTTTTCGTCCAAAAGCTTGGCGTCCAGCAAAACCGTGCTGAGGGGGATTTTGCTCCGGTTACTCGTTTTTAAATAATCCTTCAGCTGGGAGGGTGTCAAAATCTGGTCTTCGACCAATTGCTGTCCAAGCTTATTGTCGTCGATCGAGGTCATGAAATTTTACTTTTGATTAGCTTCATAATTTCATCCAGGCTGTGATCGGTTTTCACCAGGTAGTCGACGACCCCGTAGTTTTTGGCTTCCCGGATAGTTTTGTCGTTGCCGGAATTAGACAGGACCAAAACCGGGATTTTTTTCATTTCGGGGTCACGGGACCGCTGTGCCAAAATTTCCAGCCCGGTCATCGAGGGCAGCCAGATGTCGAGCAGGACGAAATCTGGTTTAGCTTTTTTCATCTGTTCCCAGCCTTCTTTGCCGTCAGCCGAAGTCAGCACGCTGAATCCGGCCGTGGTCAGTTCGGCGTTGAGGGCGTAAAGAAGCGCGGTCTCGTCTTCAATAATTAAAATAGTTCGCTTGACCATGACAATAATTTTAAGAATGATATTTAAGCGGCAAGGTAATGGAAAAAGTGGAGCCGTGGTTTTCTTCGCTTTTGACGTGGATGCGCCCTTCGTGCCGTTCCACAATATTTTTGGCGATGTAAAGACCCAGGCCGGTGCCCTTCGGGCTCATGGTCCCGATATTTTTGGCGCGGAAAAACTTGGTGAATAATTTTTCTTGTTCCGAACGGGGAATGCCGACCCCGCTGTCCTGGACGGTGATGACTGCTTGCTGGGGATGATTGATCGGTTCATATGACAAGGTGACGGTGACCTGGCCATGTCCGGGGGTATATTTCAGGGCGTTATCGAGTAAATTGTTCAGGGCCATGGAAATAGAATTGACGTCGAGCAATTGTTTGAGGCGGTGTGGCGGCAATTTGACCTGGAACGAAATATTTTTTTTCTCGGACAAAAATTTGAATTTATTGGTGACTTGGCTGATGACATCGTTTAGCGCCGCCATTTCAAAATGGGGTTGGAGGCGTCCCTGCTCAATCCGCGAGACGTCGAGCAGGTCGCGGACAATCTGAATCATTTCTTCGTTGGCTTCGACGGTTTTGTCAAAAAGATTTTGCTGTTCCGGCAAGGCTTTGGCCGCCAATTGCTTGGCTAAAATTTCCAGATTCCATTTCATCGTGGACAGCGGGGTTTTCAGCTGATGGGAGGCGATAGAAATGAAGTCGGATTTAACTTCGTCTAGCTGCTTTTCCCGGGTGATATCGTGCAGGACCTTGATGAATCCCATTGGTTGTCCCAGAGCATCGGCAACGGTGGTGGTCTGCACTTTAAGGACGCGCGGTCGCGGGTGACGCAAGGTTATTTCTTCCTGGTAAATTTCATTTTTTATTTTCTGGCCGATACCGGGGCACCAGTGGGCGGCGGTAAAAAAAGATTCCAGGTCAAGATTGGCTCGCGGCTGGCGCACGTCCAGGCCGACAACCTTTTTTTCACTTAGGCCGAGGAGCTTTTCCGCCAGCGGATTGACCATGACCACGCGGCAATTAGTGTCAAGCATGATCAAACCGTCGCTGAGGTTGCGGATGATCGCCTCGGTTTTCGCCTTTTCCTGTTCGGCGGCCCGCTTGGCCAAGCTCATCCGGTTAACGCCTTGGGCGACTAAATAGTTTAAAATCAGCAGGACCGCCGCGGAAATGATCATCAGCATCGCCAAAAATTCGATGGAAACAAAAAGCCGGGCGATCAGATAAGTGCCGATCATGATCCCGATAGTCAGTAATCCTAAAATTGTAAAAACAAAATTAGGGCAGCCCCAGGGGGGAAGTTTTTCACGGGCGCAAGTTGGATAGAGTCGTTGGTAGATCATGTAGCAGATAACAAGTAACAGGTAACAGGTAAAAAGGAATTAAAGGTTTTCCTTTTTGTTGCTTTTTACCTGTTACTTGTTACTTAGAAAAGGATGGGGGCCGTCATTTCTTTTGGGATGTCATAGCCTAGGATTTTAAGCAGAGTGGGCGCGACGCTTCCTAAGGGCCCTTCTTTTAATTTCAGCGATTTTATTTTTTTATCTTCGGAAATGACGATGAAAGGAACCGGATTCAGGGAATGACTGCGGCTGACGTGGGCAGAGCCGTTAGTGGTCATTTGTTCGCAGTTGCCGTGATCGGCGGTAATGATGACTAGTCCCTTTTGCCGCATTACTTCATCAACCAAGGCCTTGATGCGCTGGTCCAGGTATTCTAGCGCGCGAATGGCGGCTGACAGGTCCCCAGTGTGTCCGACAATGTCGGGATTGGCGAAATTGACCAGGATAAAATCAAAATGACTGGTCGTCAGGGCGGTCAGAATTTGGGTGGTGACGGCGCCGGCGCTCATAGCCGGTTTTTCTGCGAAACTATGTACTTTGACCGAAGGGACCATTACTCGTTGTTCTAGGGGGTAAGGTTTGGAAGAACCGCCGTGAAAGAAATAGGCGACGTGAGAAAACTTTTCTTCCTCGGCGATGTAGAGTTGGGGAGCCTTGACTACCCGGCCGAAAAATTCCGGAAGGGTATTGATCAGGCGATTAGGCAGAAAAGCAATAGACATCGGTAAGTCGTCGCCGAAGTTGGTCAAGCCAAGAAAGAAAAGATTTTTCACCTGGGGGCCGCGGTCAAAAAAATTAAAATCGTTTAGGACAAAGGGCTTGGTCAGCTGGCGGGTACGATCGGATCGCAGGTTAAAGAAAATAAAAGCATCGCCATCTGTGACTAATGCCCGGGGGCGGTAGGTTTCGCTGATCACGGTCGGTTCGATCAGGTCGTCGTTTAAGCCGTATTGATAAGCGCGATTGACCGCGGCCGTTGCCGTTTTTTCATACGGCCCGATGCCGTGAACCATGGCGTGATAAGCCTTGGCGGTACGGTCGTAGTTGTGAGCCCGATCCATCGCGAAGTACCGGCCACTTAGGGAAACAATTTGTCCGACGCCAGTTTTTTTTATGTGATCCTCGACTTGTT
>CALEFQ010000050.1 GCA_937877125.1 uncultured bacterium
CACCGAGATCTACACTCTTTCCCTACACGACGCTCTTCCGATCTCGATTTTTTTCGCGAAATCAACCGCCGGTTGGACATGATAACCCTTGGTCCAGACATCATGCAACGCGGCCGCGCGCACGCAGGTCCAGACATTGGCACCTATTTTGCGGGCGAAATAATAAGCGAATTTGCTGGACAAAAGCATATGATCAAAACGCGAATGATACCGGTGATGCATAATTCGCTTCGTGTACTGGATGTCGGGCAGTATAACCAAATCCGCCACTATTTCTTGGTGGCTGGCAACCTCGCGATTAAGCACTTCTTTCGCTGGCTGAGCGAAAAATTTATGCTCAATCCGCTTGGCAAAATTAATAATTAGTCGGGCTATCCGATAAGGCATAATTTCGAGTTGTAAATTTAATATTCAATGATTATACCTGATTTTCCTTATTTGTCAATGTGGAAAATACCGTGCGTAATCTGGGCAAAATCCGAGCATTGCCTAGCCTTGTCCGGTTTCAATCCTGTGATATACTAAAATGAAGTTATGGAACCAAACAACGAAGAAAATAGATTGCCGCCGCAAAACATTGAAGCCGAGGAATCACTGCTCGGTTCAATTATGCTTGATAAAGACGCCATCGTAAAGATCGCCGACCAAATTGAGCCGGGGGATTTTTACAAAGATGCCCATCGCTTGGTTTACGAAGCAATGCTGGAATTATATGAACACCGCGACCCGATCGATGTCCTCAGCCTGTCCAACAAACTCAAGGAAAAAAAACAACTAGAGGCAGTCGGCGGCTCAACAAATTTGACCCGGCTGGTCAACGTCGTACCGACGGCCAGTAACATCACCCACTACGCCAAAATTGTTAGTGATAAATCAACATTGCGCCGACTGATCGGGGCGGCCAACCATATCGGAACGCTGGGTTTTCGCGAAGACGAGGAAATCGCCAAAACGCTTGACCAAGCCGAGCAAAAACTTTTCTCGGTTTCCCAAAAATACCTGAAAGAACGTTTTATCCCGCTTAAAGACATTCTGGTGGAAGCGTTTGACCGGATTGACGACCTCCATAAATCTAGCGGCAAGCTCCGGGGTCTGCCCACCGGATTCAAGGACTTGGATAATATTTTATCCGGCCTCCAAAAATCCGACCTGATAATTTTGGCCGCCCGACCTTCCGTTGGGAAAACCGCTCTCGCCCTGGATTTCGCCCGCCAGATCGCGGTCAATGAGAAAGTCCCGGTCGGAATTTTCAGCCTGGAAATGTCGAAAGAACAGCTGGTCGACCGGCTACTCTGCTCCGAAGCCAAGGTCGACAGCTGGAAAATGCGAACCGGCAAATTAGGAAATTCCGGCGTCGACGACGATTTCGCCCGCATCGGCGAAGCGATGGGCCGGCTGTCCGACGCCCCGATCTATATCGACGACAGCGCCAGCAGTAACGTTATGGAAATCCGAACCAAAGCGCGTCGCCTGCAACTGGAGCATAATCTGGGATTTATCGTCATTGACTACCTCCAGCTAATGGAAGGCAGTAATCCCGACAACCGCGTCCAAGAAGTTTCTGAGATTTCACGCGCCCTAAAAGGCCTGGCGCGCGAATTGAATATTCCGGTGCTGGCCCTGTCCCAGCTCAGCCGCGCCGTCGAATCCCGCTCCCCCCAAATTCCCAAATTGTCCGATTTGCGTGAAAGCGGCTCGATCGAACAAGATGCCGACGTGGTTCTCTTTATTTATCGCGAAGAACGAGAAAACCCTGATACCGATCGCAAGCATATCGCCGACGTCATCGTCGCCAAACACCGCAACGGGCCAGTCGGCCAAGTGGAAATGTATTTTAGGGAAAACAGCATACGCTTCGAAAATCTCGCCAAAAACCAAAAATAGCATTTCTTAATATCTTAATATTATTAATTTTTTTCACATGTTCGACCAACTAAAAAACCTGAACAACCTACGATCCCAAGCCAACAGCTTGAAAAAATCTCTGGCTGCCGAAACTATTACCGGCGCAGCGGTTCGCGGCCTGGTCAAAATAACCATGGACGGTAACCAGGAAATCCAAAGTGTTTTTATTGATTCGTCCCTGCTTACGCCGGAAAATCAGGAGCACTTACAAAATGCCATCAAAGAAGCATTCCAGCGTTGCGGCCACGAATTAAAAAGCCTAATGATCCGCAAAATGCAAAGCGGCGAAATCTCGATCTAAATGAACATCCTGCCCGCTTCCATCCAAAACCTAATTTCCTCACTGTCTTCGCTGCCCGGAGTCGGCCCGAAAACAGCTGAGCGCCTGGCCTTTTTTCTAATTAAACAAGATCAGGAGACATTAAATAACTTTAGCCGGGCCTTCGCCGATCTAAAAAAAACCATCAAAACCTGCTCCTCCTGCCACAACTTCACGGAATCTGATCCTTGCGTTATCTGCCGCGACCCAGCGCGCGACCAGCGAAATATCTGCGTAGTCCGCGACCCGCTCGATGTCGTCGCCCTGGAAAAAACACGAGAGTTCCGGGGCCGATACCATGTCTTGCAGGGAGCGATCTCGCCCATTGACGGGATTGGCCCGGAAGAACTGACGATTGATCGTCTCGTGAAGCGAGTCCAGCAAGAAAAAACGGAAGAAGTTATCCTGGCCACGAATCCGACCATTGAAGGCGAAGCCACTTCGCTTTATATTTCTAAGCTTCTTAAACCGACCGGGGTCAAGCTGACCCGGATCGCGCGCGGCCTCCCGATCGGTGGCGACCTGGAATACGCCGACGAAGCGACCCTGTCACGCGCCCTGGAAGGCAGAAAAGAATACTAGATTACCTCGCTCTTCTCAAACAAAAACAGCCTCGCCTTGGCGGAGCTGTTTTTTAGCGTCTAGATCTTGGTTATTTCGAGAATTGTGTAATTCTGCCGATGGCCCTGCGCGCGCTGATAGCGTTTCTTGGCTTTCTTTTTGACAATCCGTAATTTTTCGCCACGCATCTCGCCGATAACTTTAGCTTCAACCGCCCGGTCTGATAAAACCGGCCGCCCGATCTTCGCGACGGTGCCGTCCCAGTGGAAAAGAGGCTTAAAAGTCATCTTGGCACCGGCCTTTTTATGGACCAATTCCACTCTTAGCTTGGTACCCCGGGAAACCTTGTACTGCTTGGATCCCGTTTCAATAATGGCAAATTCCATATATTTAATACTTATGATTAACAAAGACTAAGCCAGTCTATCAAATCTTGGGCGCCGAGTCAAGGCGGCGTTGCGACCGGCGGGACAAAAACACGCCCAAAGAAACGACGAAAACAGTCATCCCGGCAAAAACCAGCAGCAGGGCCAAGATTTTTTGTTCGCCATGTAAAACCAAGCCCAGGACGCCAAAAAATAAGGAAGGCAAGCCGATCGCCATGACTATTTGCCACGGTTTAAGACCCAACCGCAGTAAAAGGTGGTGAATATGAGTATTATCGCCTTTGAAAGGAGACTGCCCCCTGAACAGACGACCGATAATGACCCGAGCGGTATCAATGATCGGAATCCCCATCACCAGCAAGGCGGTAGCAATTTTCCCGCCACTGAGAATCGCCAGCAGGCCCAGCATGAAGCCCATGAACCAAACGCCCCCCTCGCCGATCTGAATCTGCCCTCGCGGAAACTGATGAATCCAAACGCCTAAAATTGCGCCCGCCATGACCACGGCTAAAAAAGCTGTTTCCGGCTGATTGACGGCCGGCATCAAACTCAGGAAAAAAATTATCAAAAAGCCGACAAAATTTATCGTGGCCGAAAGGCCGTCGATGCCGTCAATAAATTTAACCGCATAGACCATGCCTAGCATCCAGACCAAAGTGAACAAATCAGCTCCCCAGACAATCCGGTACGGCAAATCATCAATCTGAAATATGGTGGTTGACCACTGATCCAACCTAAATTCTTCACCAAGCGGGTTGCTGATAAAATCGATACCGATGCCGCTAGCAATCACGACAATAATGGCTAAAGCAGGAGCGACCCACTGCCATTTGGCCGGCAATTCAAACTTATCATCAATGAATCCGCCGACAAAAAGAATTACCCCCGCGATCAAAATTCCCCAGAGATACTTAGGAAGCAAGAAGCCACTTAACAATTGATCGGTAAAAAGCGCATAATAACCGAGCAAAACAAAAAAAGAAATAAAAATCGCCGTGCCGCCCAGCAGGGCCACCGGCTGTTTCTGGGTATGAACATCTTGAGGATGCCCGGGACGGTGCCCCCGCACTACGCCAATTCTAATCGCCCATTTTTTTACCAGGGGCACTAGCAAAAAACTAAGCGCCAGCGCGGCGATAAAGGGAAGTTGGTATAATGTCAGCCAACGATCCATGGTTTATTTGTTTAACGGGCTAACTCCGTCCGCCGCCGTAGTAACTTGCCCGCTTTTTGTTTTGCGAGCCTTGGGAGTGAGAAAAAATCCCATATATTTGCCGAGCATCAAGCGAGTCTGGGCGTCTAAAGCCACGAACGAGCCGAAGAAAATAGTGGAAATCGGCAACAAGCCCCACTGCATAATCATGACAAAATGGCGCCAGGGGGTATATTTTTTGGGACGAGGCGGCAAAATCAGCAGGGTCACGAACATCGAAGTGAACATACCGATCATGGCGATGGTCATCAACACTTGGGCTACCTGCGGCAAAGATTGGGCAAAAACCGTATTAGAGTAAGCCGTGCCGCCGACCAGAAGCGGCAACCAGCCGATTACCCCGATGATAATGGCGCTAGTCGCCCAAGACAGCGCGCCGTCAAACAATATCCAGCTAAAAAACCAACGCGTCTTGGCCGGAATGACTTTGCGCTTAAGATGGAAATTATAAATAGTGTAAGGCAGGTTTTCCGTGCCCCAGGCCCAGCGTCTCTGCTGCTTGTACTGATTCACCAGGCTCTGCCAATAAGTATCAGCCAGACAAGCATCCATGGAAACAGGAAAGTTCAACGGCACCGTCTCATATTCGCCGTTGTAGTGCAACAAGCATTGCCAAAAAATCCGCGAATCCTCGGAAACATGGTCCGTGGCCCAGAAGCCGACATCAGCCAGTGCCTTGAAACTCATACTATGGCTGGAAAAAGTTACCAAGCGCTCGGGGCGACCCTGCTCCATCATTTCCCAAAAGGTAGTAGAAGTGGCGACAACACGAACGACCGCCGGCGCGTCCCAAATATTGTTGTTAAAAACCGGGATCGGCTGGTAACTGGCCCGATCAGGACGCGGATGAGTCAGATACACATAAGCCAGGCGACCGAAATATTCGGGATGGATCTGGGTGTCAATATCAAAAACCGAAACTATTATTTTTTCGTAAGGCAGATGATGGGCATCGATATAAGCTTTTACTTTTTTTGCGCCCCAAACCTCGTTCGATCCCTTTCCGGTCAATTCACCGGGCAGGCCGGGCGGATGACGGGTAATCTCAAAATGGCGGAAACGAGACGCGTACTTTTTTTCTATCCGGGCGGCGACGGGGCCGGTTTCTGACCAAAACTTATCTTCGCAAGCTAAGACGACGATAAATTTTTCCAATGGATAATTAGCCCGCGCCAAAGCTTCAAAAGTTGATTCCATTACGGCCACTTCCCGGGCTACCGGGAAAATTATCAAATGATAATAATCATTCCAGTCGCGGTCTTTTATTTTTTGCACGCGTTCCAGCCAATTGATCTTAGTGTTCTGCCGCATCTGCCGGTAGCTATCAATCAAATGGTAAGAAAGATAGGTAACCCGCATCAGCCAGTACAGGTCAAAACAGACGACAAAAATCGCGATCCATAGCGGGACGACAAATGAAAGCACCACGCACAAGACAATCGTTCCCCAACTTAGGACCGCCGGCAAAATTTCCAAAATTCGATAATAAGTCGGCCGATGAGCCGGATTCCAATTAAACATAAAGAGTATTGGCTTGAACCACCAAAAGGGCCGCCACGATCAAGATGATCTGAGTAGCGACCGCTAAGCCTCCTAGAATTTGGGCCATTAAACGATTTTGCTTGATGCCCCAGGCGCCTAAGAAAAAATTAAAACCGATAATAACCAAGCCCATCAACGGTAAAACAAAAAGGCTTTTCGCGGGACCAATTTGGTCGATGCCTTGCGCGACATCGTAATGCAAAATCGCCTCTTCACCGAGATTGCTCGCCTTAAAAACCAAAAACAGCCACAAAAACATGTTGCTAAGAACGCTTATACCTAAACAAATTAGGACAAAATAGCGCTTAAAATCAAAGTTCATAGCAGTAATCAATCAACTTAAACAAAGAGCCCTGCTTATTCGGGCAAGGCTATTTTAAAACAAACTGGCTGAAATTTCAAGCTTTCTGCTCCGGAACAGGGTTATTATTCTCTTCGCGGCCACGCTTGGTCCAGCGCTGGAAATAAACACGTCGAACAACCCCCAGGTTCATGAAAATGCGCCAGGTAAACACCACGATTACCGCAATATGAATATCCAAGCCCAGGCGGTCGCCCAAATAGGTAAAAGCCGCCGCCAAGGCAGTGTTAAAAACCAGCCCGGAAATGAAAATCAAGGGGTTATACTGATCACGTTTTTCCTTAAAGCCAGGCCCCTTGAAAGTATAATCAGTCTTGTACTGATAACGAGTGACTAGTTCGGCCCGCCAGGCGCCAAAAATAGAATCCAGCATCGCCAAAACCGCCACCGCCGTGTAGCGGGCGAATTCGGGAGGAATGGAGAAATTTGACACTACGCCGATGACGATACCGACAATAATGCCGATAAAAGCCCAGAACATATGTGGTCTTTAGTCGTTAGTCTTTAGTCTTTTGCCACTGGTGTTTAGCGGCTAAATACTAAAGGCTGATAACTACTTATAGAATATCTTGTCTTTGATGCGCAAGTCAATATATTCCAAATTCTCTTTTTGGCCTTTTTTAAGCTCCTTGTTCAGTATCAGCAAGAGCTTTTGGTACTGGCTCTCCAATGTGCGGTCAGAGGTGAAATATATATACCAGCCCAGCTTAGTGCGAACTCGTACTTCCCGGGAAATCGGCGCCGGAGTACTTAACTCTTCGTACTCCAAACCAGTTTCTGACTTAAATGTCCCGGCTAAGCTGACCGCAAAATCAACAAAATTCTTAGAAACCAGTTTTTCTTTGGCCTGAACCTCGCGATTAGATTCGTCGCGCAACTGCGGCAAACTAAATTCCGGTTCATCGTTTATAAGTTTGCTGATTACGCCGTCTAAATCCAGATAGTATTTTCGATCGCCAGTCTGCCACACCAGCGCTGGCTCTCGTTCCTCAATATAAACCTTGAGCATGTCGGGCATCTGGCGCTTAATTTCAACTTGCCGGATTTGGACAATTTCATCTGACAAACGAGCCTCCGCCCGACGGGCATTGAAAAAGAAAATATTACTGCTAGGGAAAATTCCCCATACCGTTCCGTCTTTTTCCAACTCTATTTGTTCCTCCACCCGCTCATCCGAGATACTATCATTACCGACGACGATGATCCGGTTGACCCGGAAATTGTCGGAAAACATCAGGACCAAAACGATCACCGCGGCCAAGACAAAAGCCGCCACCAAAAAAAGATAGCGCCGCGATTTAAAGCCGCGTGACTGGCGCGGCGCCGGGGGCGTTCTCTCAATAATATTGGCCCGCTGACGCCGAACTTCTCTTTGGATAACGCTTTGATCAGAAAGGCTTTGTTTGCGTAATTTGACCATAATATGTCAGCAAACTGGCTAACTCGCCTGGGCGGCTAGGACCCTCTGCACCGCTAAAATATACGCCGCCAGACGCAGATCGACCGAATATTTTTTTTGGGTCTCCACCATAGCCGCCACGGCCGATTTTAGTTTTGCGTCTAATCGGCTAATGACTTCTTTTTCGCTCCAGGCCAGTCGCTGTCGATTTTGCACCCATTCAAAATAGCTGACCGTCACACCGCCGGAATTAGCTAGAATATCAGGTATCACAATTTTCCCTTTTTGAAATAGCTTGGCATCCGCGTCCGGAGTCACCGGCCCGTTGGCCAGTTCCAGAATGACTTTTGCCTTGATTCGTCCGGCATTGGCCGCCGTGATCTGATTTTCCAGTGCCGCCGGAATAATGACATCCACCGGTAATTCGAGTATCTGCTTATTGGTCACCGTCTTGGTCGCGCCGGGAAATCCCACCACGGAACCGGTTTGCTTTTTGAAAACGGCTAAGGCCTCGACATCCAGTCCTTTTCGGGCGTAAATACCGCCACGAGAATCAGAGGCCGCCATAATTACATAACCCTGCTGCGCCAAAATTTTGGCCGCATTCGCTCCGGCATTGCCAAAACCCTGAATGGCAACTGTCCGCCAAGGCAAGGCTAAATCTTCCTGACGAATCAATTCCTGCAAAACAATCGTCCCGCCCTTGGCCGTGGCCGTGCCCCGCCCCAGCGAACCCCCGGCCGCGACCGGCTTTCCGGTCACGCAAGCCGGTTCAGACCGGCCGGCAATCTTGCTAAACTCGTCATAAAACCAGGCCATAATCCTCGGATCAGTATTGACGTCGGGGGCAGGAATATCGACGTCTGGCCCGATATCCGGATAAATCCGATCGACGTAAAGCCGGGTCAAGCGTTCCAGTTCGCCCGCCGACAATTTTTTAGGGTCAACTATTACGCCGCCTTTGCCACCCCCGAACGGCAAATCAGCCACGGCGCATTTCCAAGTCATCCACATCGACAAGGCTTTTACTTCCGACAAGGAAACTTCGGGAT
>CALEFQ010000051.1 GCA_937877125.1 uncultured bacterium
CAGATGCTACGATTAGCTAACATTAATTTACCGCCAAAAGTCCCTAGCTAAAACATACTGCGATCCCCAGCTTTGGCTTGGCTACCGCTTAACGGCAAGGAAAACCAGAAGGTGGAGCCGCGGCCCTCCGTCGAGAAAAATCCAATTTCTCCACCGGACACCTCGATAATTTCCTTGGCTACATACAAACCCAGGCCCGTTCCCTCGGGAATCTTGGAAATGATATTGTCGCCGCGGAAAAACCGCTGGAACACTCGATTCTGCTGGTTTTTAGGAATGCCCCAACCCTGATCCCGGACCGCAAAGACTGCGTAATCGCCTTTTTTATTTATGGTATAAGTTATTTCCTTCTCCGGGGGCGAATACTTACTGGCATTACTCAAAATATTTTGGATCACCTGGCTGATTAGTTTGGGATCAATCTTCAGTTTCGGTAAATCCGGATCTAAGGAAAATTTTATTTTTTGCCGTCGTTCCCGGACCAAAGGCTGGAGTTCGGTAATAACCTGCTCCGAGAGAGCTCTTAAGTCAGTCGGAACTGGTTGCACGGCAATTCGTCCTGATTCCAGGCGAGAGACATTGAGCAGATCATTGACCAGGTGAATCATCCGTTCGTTGGAATTATAAGTTTCTTTCAAAGTCGCCAGCTGTTTGGGATTAACTTTGCCCATGTCGCCGTTAATGATCATTTCCAAAAACCATTTGATCGCGCTCAGCGGCGTGCGCAATTGATGGGAAGCCACGGACACAAACTCCGTCTTCATGCGATCAACTTCTCTTTCCTGGCTGACGTCTCGGAAAATCACGACACAACCCATCACCCGGCCGTTGTCGTCCTGCAACGGCGCGGCACTATCCGCCACCGGAACCGAGCGACCGTCTTTGCGGATCAACAAACTGTGTTCCGTCATCGTCGTCACTTGATTTAATTTCATCGCGCGCGCGACAAAATCGTCGCTCGCTTCCCCGGTGCTTTCCAGGACCAATTTTAAGATTTCTCGGTACGGCCGATTCCGCACTTCCGCGGCCTTATACCCGGTTATCTTTTCCGCGACTTCGTTGAAAATGATTATCCGCTGGGCGCGATCAACCACCATGACACCGTCTCCGATACTATGCAAAATTTTATCTATTTTATCGCGCTCCCCGGCCACCTTGTCCTTTTCCCCCTCGACGTCCTCCAAAACATTGAGCATTGCCGATTGTTGTTTTTCCAGGGTTGCCTGCTGGCGCAAGAGCTTTTGGGTCTGGAGAGCCACTTTTTGGTCGATATCGGTACGCGATTCCTTAATAGTCGCGGCCAGGCTGTCGACCGATCGTGACAGCGAGCCGATTTCGTCATTAGAAGACAAGCCGACACGATAATCCCAATTTCCCGCTTCAATAATTTTCAAGCCGGCCTGCAATTTCTCCAGAGGCTGGCTGATCCGGCGCGCGACCACCAAGGCCAAAACGACACAAGCAACAAAACCGCCGGTGGAAATGAAGCCTAGGGCCGTCATTAGCGACGTAATCGGCTGGACCACTTCGGCTTTATCCGCTTCCGTAATCAAGCACCAATCCGATGCCACAATATGGTCATAAGCTCCGAGAACCGCGTGCCCACGATAATCAACATATTCCCCGGCGGAACTATAAGCGCCGGGAGAAAAATCATCGGCAGAACTTTCGTCATCGCGCGCCTGCTGGAGACAAACTTGTGACGCCGCCGTGTCTATTTTTTTTTGCAAAACTGCTTGCGGAAAAAATAATAGCGGACTGACGGCATAACCGTCCCGATTGACCAAATACGTCTCTCCCGTCTCCCCGCTCCCGGTTTTGACCGCCAACAGCTGGTAGAGCCGATCGAGATCTATTTCCGTCCAAAGCCCACCGATCAAATCACCGCCAGCGCCCCAAATTGGCAAGGCCAGAGAAAAACAAGGCCGGCCGTCGAGATCAGAAAAATGGACATCCTCAAAATAAATCCCATGCTTGTCGAGCCTGTCAATTATCGCCGGACCCAAGTCTGACCGAGCATCAATTTCCGTCGCAGCGGCGTAGCGGCCGGATCGATCCAGCACCGCCGCCTGTTTAATGCCCAAGCCCGCTGCCACCATCTGATCCAACCGCTGGTGCGCCCGGTCAAATTTTTCCGGGCTTGAACTTGACCCCGCCGGCTGGCTTAAAAAATCATTGATCACAATACTCGAGGACATCATTTTGACCGTGCCGATATAGTCCTGCAAATAAAGATTAACCTGCCGGGCCCGCGATTGGACCGTGGCCTCTTGAGCGGTCGACACTTGGCGCAACAAAGCGGTTTCCACCATCCAGCCAATAACAAGACCCGCCACGCCAACCAGCACGGTAAAAAATATCAGGAACGACCAGATAATCTTTGATTTAATCTTCATAAAATAATCATTCCGTCACCAAATCAATAAGCTGTTGGGCCAAACGCATATGGCGTTCTTCGTCGTCGCGAATCCTCGTCACCACCGCGCGAACCGACTCCTCGGGAAGATCGCGCAAAAAACCGTCATACAAATCACGGGCTTGTTTTTCCAGCCAGTAAAGATCTTCGAACATTTTGGCCAGGGTTTTACGCGCCATATCTTTTATCTTTTAGCTCTTTAAAACTTTCCTCGTGGCCAACGCTCTCCGTCACCAGTTCCCGCAAGATAGCTAGCGCTTTTTCCTTTTTGACGGCCGGCAAATTAGATTTTTCAATTTCAGCCTGATACGTGTTTTTTAGCTGGCTGATCATTTTTTCCTCCAGCGCGACCCCTTCCTGAAATTTGGCCGGCCAATCAAGGCCACTGCCCCCCGCTGAACCAACGACCGGCGGATCACCTTGGCGCTGCCGGGCGCGCGCCAGTTCTTCCTTTAGCTCCACCATTCTTAACTCCCGGCCAACCATAAGTTGATTGAATTTTTCCAAGTTTTGGCTCTTCTCCTCGACCAAGCGATTCATTCTTTCTGATTCGGCCACTCTGGCTTCTAGCGCTTCGGCCGCTTTTTTTTGCTCGGTGATGTCCTGGAAAACACCTTTGAGCCTGACAATACGACCGTTTAGGTTTTCCGGTTTGCCGATCGCCCGGACAAAAATCTTTTTGCCCTTGGCGGTAATAAAGGGCAATTCCAGATCAAAAGACTTTCCGTCGCTCTTCGCCTGCTCAACCGCCTTGGTTATCACCGGCCGGGCCCCGGGAGCATAAAACTTAATACCGTTTTCCGCCGTCGGCGTAAATTTTTTATCGACTTGATGGATTTCATAAACCTGGTCGGTCCAGACCTGCCGGCCCGTTTCCAAATCCAGCTCCCAGCCGCCGATCCGAGCAATCCGACCCATTTCATCCAATCTCTCTTTGTCTCTTTTTATTTTTTCCTCCATTTTTAGGCGCTCCGTCAGATCCCGGGCAATACTAAGAATTGCCTTTTGCCCGTCCCAATCAATCACCTGACTGCTTAGCTCGACCGGAATCCGCCCGCCGGCTTTGGTCACGTGAATTGTCCGGAAAATCGCCGATCCTTTCTTTTTAAGTTCCGCAATCTTAGCGGTTACGTTTTGCGCAAATTCCGGAGCATCAATTTTTTGGGGACTCAACTTCAGCAATTCCTCCCGCGGATAACCCAAGCGTTGACAGGCTGTTTTATTGACCTCAATAAACTTTCCCGTCAGATCATGGATAAAAATTGCATCCTGGGCGAGATCAAAAATGTCTCGAAACTTTCGTTCTTCCGCTTGCCGCGCCAGCTCGGCCTGGTGCTGTGCGGAAATATCGCGCAAGGTAATAATCCGCCCGCCTAACTGATCCCCTAGCCGGAAAAACGGCGTCAGGATAACCAATAAATGATAATCCTGGTAAACCACTTTCTGCTGGCTGGTTTTTTCTTGCTCATAAAAAGACGGCTTTAGTCCCAGGCGGCGCAACCAAACCGCGCCATCACTGCCCAGCGGGATTAGACCCATTCCCAGTATTTTTTTGGCGGACTGATTAATCGCGGTTATTTGATTCTGGGGATCCAAGATTATTTCCCCGTCCACGTCCTGCGCGAACATGGTTTTTTGCGCCGCCGGAGCGGCTTCCAACAGCTGCCAATGGAAAATCGCCCAGCTGATCATAATCCCGGTAATGACAAAAGTGACCGGGCCGAGATCATACGGCGGCCAGGGGTTTATTTTGAAAACATAAAGAATACTGCCGACCATCGGTACCACACCGGCCCAGACCAAGAGGCGCGCCTGGCGGCGCAACAATCCCTGCGCCTGCCGCGCTGTTTTGATGAAAATGACGATACCCAGCAAAACTAGCAGATAGCTGTAGGTCACGTGGACGAAAATCCACCAGCCGTACTCATAGACTGCCGGCGCCCCGGCGGCTTCACTAAAAGGAACAACGGACGACCACAACCAGCCGTGCCAGGTATTGGTAAAAGCGATTACTAGGGTCGCGGCCGGGACCAGCCAGAAAATCCAGCTGATCCGACGCTTCAGGATAGCGCGGCAACCGCAAAAATTTACGGCAAACAAAAACCAGGCGACCGGCACGCTGACAATGCCAAAGTAGCTTAACTGCGACCAAAACATTTTGTCACTAAGCGACGGAACCAGCGATTCAATCACTCCGGTGAATGACCAGACAACGCAGGCCGACATCATCACGGCAAACCAAGTTGCCCCGGCGATCACCCGGCGCCGGGCGGCATAAAAAACCAAAAACAGCGAGATCGCCCCCGCCGCTCCCAGCAAGACGGCATAAATTAAATTTCCCAGAATCATATTTTTTGGTTTCGATTTCAGCCGCTAAAACACAATCGCGCAGTCCGTGATTTTCGCAAAATTATTTATTTAACTTTGTTTTGACCAGATCAACTAAATCTTTCAGCTGCCAGTTGGCCTTGACCAGAAAATCATAAACGCCGTTAGCCGCCGCCTCCTCCACCGATTCAGCATCGCTCAAATTAGTCAAGACAACGACCGGCACACTTTTACCATAAGCGCCGCTGGCCCGAAGTTTCTGCAACATCGTCAAGCCGTCCATCCGGGGCATGATGATATCCAGCAAGATCAGTTCCGGCTCTTGTTCCAAGGCTGTTTTTAATCCGGCCAAGCCGTCGGCGGCCGTCACTACCGAGAGGCCATCTGCTTCAAATTTGGTTTCAAGCGGTTTCAGCACCGTGGCATCATCTTCGATGATCAAAATTTGTGGTTTGGATGCGGTCATATGTTTATGTTTATCGATTAGTCCTTAGGACTACCAGATGATTTTCTTCCGCCAGCCAAATCCGAAAATCTTCGCCTACGCCTTGTTTTGGAGCTTCTTCTTTATTAGCGCCACCAGCTGCCACAATTGCCAATTAGATTTGATCAGGAAATCATAAACTCCTTCGCGACCGGCTTCCGCCGCCCGATCCGCATCGGCCAGATTGGTGAGCATGACTACTTTCATGTTTTTGCCCCAGTCTGTCTGCCGCATTTGGCGCAACATGGTCATCCCGTCCATTTCCGGCATGACGATATCCAGTAAAACCAGATCGGGCTTTTTAGCTTCGGCCAACGCCAATCCTTCGCGGCCGTTGCCAGCCGGGAAAACAGTAAAACCTTCCTTAGTCAGGCGAGTTTGCAAGACATTGCGAACCGAAATTTCGTCTTCAACCAAAAGAATTGTCTGACCGGCTACCGGTGAAGTCGTTTTTTTAGAAGATTCCATAAATGAAAATTTAATTCTAAGCAAGAGGGCCGGTCGCCAAGGGCTTGCCTGTCTTTTTCGGCAAACCGCTTAGCGGCCAGGCGACGGCGAAGGTTGAACCATGCTTTTCGCGGGAGGTGAACCAAAATTTTCCCCGAGTATGGTCTATCATCTTTTTGACAATATACAAACCTAAACCTTGCCCGGTCGGATCAGCTTTAACAGCCTGATCGGAACGCCACAATTTATTGCAGACGTTTTTCTGGTCCCGGGCCGGAATACCGAATCCGGTATCGGCGACTTCCACCACTACTTGGTCGCGGTTCTTTTTGAGCCGCACGGTAACCTTGCCCCGGGCGGGGGTATATTTGATCGCGTTTGAAAGAAAATTCTGCAAAACATGGTGATAAATATCAGTATCCATCATGACGACCGGCAGCGCCGGATCGTATTCCTTTTTGAAGACTAAGGCTTTATCTGATAACTGCGGCTCGAACTCTTTCACAATTTCATCCGTTAACAGATTGAGACGGATCGGCTTCGGATTAACTGCCAAAACCTGCAATTCCAGCCGGGAGACATCCAACAAAGAATTTATCAGGCCGACCATCCGGCGACTCCCGCTAATAATCTCCTGCAGGTTTTGTTTTTGTTCGACCGTAAAATTTTCCGTACTTTCCGACAACATTTCCCCGTACCAGTTGAGGGCGGTCAGCGGCGTGCGCAGTTGGTGCGAAGCCAAGGAAATAAAATCAGACTTAGCCCGATCAAGTTCTTTGCGCTCCGTAATGTCACGCACATTGGCTTGGATAAAGGCCGACTCGGCAGTTCGGTAAAGTGTCCCCCGCAATTCCACATCGACCCGCTGACCGGCTTTATTTATTAAGTATAAATCTTCGGCCTGGATGAAACCGCTCTTCTGTAAAGACACCCTAACTTTTTTCGCCAGTTCCGGAGTCGGACACCATGGCAATTCATCGACACGGCGACCGACCATAGCCGAAGCAGGAAAACCTGTCATTTTTTCAAAACTGGGATTAACTTCCCGGATACGCCCGTCGGCGGCGTTAACCAGGAAAATACCGTCTTGTAATTTTTCGAATAAACTACGATAGCGAATTTCCGAAGCGGTTATTTTGGCGACGGCTCGACGCTCGGCAGTGACATCACGGGCGACCGCAATGGCCCCGATCACACGACCGCGCTGATTATGCCGGGCGCAGACAGTCGTCTCAAAATACCGGGTCTCTCGGCCCAGGGGCATTTGATAATTAACTTTTTGACAGCCACCTTTTTTCAAGACTGCTTTGACCGCCGGGATGATTATTTTTTCCAGCCAGGCGGGAAAAACCTGGGCGACCGTCCGACCCAAAAATTTTTCCGGAGAAACGAACAAGTTCTCGCCATCGGGCGCGTAGTAGCCAACGAATCGCAAAGACCGGTCCAAAACAAACACCGGGTCGGGAATCGCTCGGACTAGCGACTGCAATTCCTGCTCCGACTGGGCGATTTTTTTCTGTGCTTGAGCTTGCTTTTCCCACTGCCAGCGCAACGCCAGCTGGTCCGCCGCCGCCGCCAAAAAACTTTGTTCCTCAAGCGACCAATAACGTGGCTGTCCAACATTTTCATTACAGAGGATGCCGATAACTTGATTCCCCGCCCGGATAGGCACATCCAGCATTGAATAAATATTATTAGGCCTAAGATAAGTGGCCGTGAATTCACTAGTTCGCGGATCACGTTGGGCCTCGGCCGCGGCAATCACCCGACTGGATCGTAGCGCCTTGAAGTAACGGGGATAATCACTGGCCTGCAGGCGCATGTTCCGTTCATGTTTGCGACGGCTCAAACGGAATTGGTCCTCGCAATACAATTCGCCCTGGTTCTGGCGATACAACCAGAGGCCGACGCGTTCGATGTTCAAAGTTTGAGCTACTAATTCTAATATCCTGGCCACCGCCACTGGCCAGCCCCGGGCAAATGACAGGCGCTCAATTTCTAACAAGACTTTTTGGTGCTCGATTTGTTCCGCCTGCTTCGCTTGCCTGGATTTATTAAAGACGGAAACCTCGGTAACATCATGCATCAATACTAAAATTTTGGATGCTTGACCCTCCTGGTCAAGACGCCGCGCCGTAATGCGGTAAAAACGACGCTGCCGATTCTTGGTACTCATCTCCGCTTCAAAGGGCGGAGATTCCCTGCCCCGAAGCAACCGATTGTAATTTTTCACGATGGCGGGCAATGATGTAGCCGCTAAAGAGGAGTTTTTCAAGAAATACTGATTCTCCAGCTCTTGACGGGAAAAACCGCTTTGTTCGATAGCCGCTTGGTTGACTTCGATAATTTTGCCCCTAAGATCCAAGACCAGCGCGGGATCGGCCAAGTTTTCAAAAAGACTCTGGTATTTTTGGCCAAGCTTGGCCAACGCTTGTTCCGCTCCACGCTGCTTAGTGATATCTATTCCCGAGCTGACCACGGCTTGGATCTTTTTCCGGTGATCGAGCAGGGGTATATTGTACCAGCTGATTACTCTAGTTTTTTTACTTTTGGTGACGACGGAATTTTCAAAATGACGCGCAAATTTGAGCTGGCCGGACATAATTTTTCTGAAGGTCTGCCTGACCGCTGGTGCTTCCTGTTTCAGGATGCATAAATCAAACCAGTTGCGGCCGATTATTTCTGCCTGACGGTAGCCTAATAATTTTTGGCCGGCTTGATTAAGCAAGCAGACCCGACCCGAGCGATCTAAAATTACAATCAAAACCGCCGACAAATCAAAATCAGCTTGCCATTGTTTCCGCTGAGTGTCCGAAAAAAAGGCCGACTCCAAGACAGTTTTTGTTTTTCTTTTTGGCGGCATAGCCATAAAAATATCTGAATTTATTATAAACCAAAAAAACTCCCTTGGCAAACGAGAGTTTCCTATTTTGCGGCTCCGGCTGTCGGAGCCTGGGCCAAATCGGGGGCGGGAGCCACTTTCCCGCCGGCCAGTAAGTAAAGCAAGGCTTGTTCGGCCGCTTTTTCACTGGCTTCTTTTTTGTTGACCCCGTCGGCCTGGGCCAGCGCTTGCCCGCGCACCGTCACCTCGACCGTACATCGGTAAGTATCATGTTCGCCGCTTTCCGCCACCTTGGTGTAAAGAGGGTTTTCGTTGTAACGCTGGTGGACCAGTTTTTGTAAGGCACTTTTGGGATTGTCTTGGCCGGCGCGGCGCATCGCTTCGTCCAAGCGCGAGAGGATGTGACGCTCGATAAATTTGCGTGCCGCCCGCTCACCTCGATCAACAAACACGGCTCCGACCACGGCTTCCAGACAATCGGCAAAAATCTGCTCCCGGCTACGGGCCGTAAAATGGTGTGAAAAAGCATAATCGGAATATCGCACGTATTTATCCAAACCAATCTGGTGAGCAATATCAGCCAAAACCTTATTACTGGTCAATTCACTGCGCAAGACGGTCAAATCCTCTTCCGAAGCATCGGGATAAAGCCTAAAAATGTTTTTACTGATATGAGCGCTAAGTAAAGAATCCCCGAGAAATTCCAAACGCTCATAGTGGCAGTCGCCGCGATGTTTTTTGGCGCCAAAGCAGGAATAGTGCGTCAGAGCCTGGGCCAATAAATCTTTGTGCCTAAAATGCAATTTTAAATTGCGTTCTAGCTCTTTATAGACACTGGACATGGTTGAAAAATGAAAATTTAAAACCAAAATTCAAAAGAAATTAAAAGCTGAAAAGGCAAAACATCGATTTTTAACTTTTAGCTTTAAATTTTTTTTGAATTTTAAGCTTTAGATTTTAAATTTTAATCGCTATCATAGCTTTACTTCCAGTAAGTCCTCCGCCACCGTAATTTCACCCCTGAATTCACGGGCTTCCTCTTTCAGGTCGCGTCCCGCGCAGAGAGGCCCGATATGCGTCAGGACAATTTCTTTGGCTTGGGATTCCTGGGCGATCGACGCCAACTGCGCCGGCGTCAAATGGCCGGGGACGGGCTGGTCGCTGGGGTTATTGCATTCCATGATATACAAGTCTACGCCCTTCCCCAGTTCTGACAAGGCCGGGCAGGTACCACTGTCGCCCGTAAAAGCAAAAGTTTTTTTCTGGGCGGCGAACCGATAGCCCAGGCATTTCAAATGATCGGAATGCGCGACTGTCCGGGAGAAAACTTTGACAGGACCGAAGTCAACTTCACTCTCCCCAAGTTCATGCACTGCCAACTCAAAAGGCATTTTCCCGACCGCCTCGGGGAGCATCAATCGGATCATTTCCCCGACCGTTTTATTTAGGCCCACGGGACCGAACAGGTGCAGGGTGCGGGTACGGGCCGCCGGTAAAGCATACTGATACATCTGAATCAGGGGCGGCAAATCGGACAGGTGGTCAGGATGAACGTGGGTGATGAAAACCGCTTCGATCGTATCCGGATTTATCTCTGCCTCCCGCAAACGCCGCAAAGCGCCGCTGCCGACATCAATCAAAAAATGAGTTCCCCAGCCATCGCAGTCGATGGCGGTCGTGGCCCGATCCGGTTGTTGGTGGCAGGTGCCGGTGCCAAGGAAAGTGATACGCATAAAGTCAAAAGTCAAAAATCAAAAGTCAAAAGTTACTTTTTTAGAGTAATATTGGGAGAATTAACATACAACGGAACTATTGGCTTAGTAAAGTTACAGGACCCTTTCAGTCTACCCTGACCGATCTGGCTAATTAATTCAGCGCGCTGCCGGCCTGACAAGGGACTGGCCAAAAGTCTTTTATTTTTAACGCCGAAAATAATTTGCTTTTCTTTAGAGATATACCCAAAAAATTCTTCACTTTTGACTTTTGACCTTTGACTTTTGACTTGTTCAACAGCAAACCGCACTTTCCTTTTACTTACCCTCTTTATATAAACTAAATCCTTAATATTATCCAACACCACCGTATAAGATCGCTTGGGGGGTTTTTGATTCGCCTCATAAATTTCAAAAGCCTCGATCGGAATTACCGGAATATTCCAGGCATAGCCGAGCGCGTTGGCGGTTGAAACCGCGATCCTGAGGCCCGTGAAAGAACCCGGCCCGGTAACGCAAAAAATCGCGTCGGGTTGCCCGCGTCGCGCCAATACTTTTTCAATCGCCGGCAATAATTCTCGAGACAGATTAAAACCGGCCGGCCATTCGCGGATGACAGCTATTTTGTCGACAGTGCCGTAAGCCACCAAGGTTTTTGCTGACGAGGCATCGATGATTAGATGATATTTGTTCATAGGTCTACAGTCTACGGTCTACAGTCTATAGACCATAGCTATAGACTGTAGACTAAATTTTTCCTTTCCAAATACCGCTTTTTATTTTATCATTATTATAATTGTTTTCAAATCTAGCCGTTTTATGCGCAAACGTAATTTATTTTTCATCATTTTTACCATGGTCGGAGGCGGCCTATTTTTTTGGCTGGTCCAGCGCATCGGGTGGGATAAAATCGCCGAAGTCTTCACTCTTTTTCAATGGTGGCACCTGGTTATTTTGCTGGGATTATATTTCTTGTCGATGATCTTCATGTCGCTCTCAATGCGCTTGATCCTGAAATCGCTCGGCTATCGCCTCCCTTTTTTAACAATTTTTGCCCTCACCAATATCAACCTCGCCGTCGGGTATATTACGCCATTCGCGTACGTGGGCGGCGAACCGGTGCAGATTTACCTGATGTACAAACGCTACCGCGTCCCGGTCGGCACCGGCACCGCCAACGTCCTGATCGAGAAAGTCACCCGACAATTGATCGCCATGATTTTCATCGTCTTCGGCGTTATCCTGTTTATTTTCAATCAAGAGATCCCTTGGGGTATCCGGATCGGCCTAGCCGCCTTCATCAGTTTTTTGATCTTCGTCCTCTGGGCCTACTTCGCCAAATCTATTTCCGGCGAAGGATTTTTTCATTACATGATAAAAATATTCCATCTGAGCCGATGGAAAATTCTTAATAACCCGAAAGTCGCTCCGGTTATTACCGATATCGACCGCCGCACCAGCGATTTTCTGGTCAAGCACCGCCGCGCTTTCGGCCTCTGCCTGATTTACGCCACCTTAGCCGAATTGGTGCCGATTGCCCAGATGATCCTAGTTTTCTGGTTCATGGGAATTAATCCGGGGATCGTCAACATTTTCCTGCTGTTTATCGTCACTAATTTATTGACCTTTGTGCCTTCGCCCGCCCAACTCGGCACCTTTGAAGCCAGTGGCGTCTCGGTCTTTGCCATCAAAGGCATCGGGGCCGGGGCTGGACTGACCTGGAGCGTTTATCTCCATATCATCAATATCCTTAGTACCATCCCTGGCTTAGTCCTCCTGCCGATTTACGGGTTAACGATTAAAGAAGCGGTTTTCAACGGGGAGGAAATGCAGCGGAAAATATCGGGAAAGAATATCAAATAACAAATAACCAATATCAAATAAATTTACAAATTCCAATTTCGGAAAACTCGTTTATTTAGAAATTGGAGCTTGCTTGCGCAAGCAAGCTTGAATTTAATTTGATATTGGTTATTTTTCGGCCTTCAGTACCCAAATCCGAGCCGGTTTTCCGAGGAGATTGATGTCTTGTTGGTTTTCGACACGAAAGCGCGGCGCGCTTTTTTTGACAGCGGTTTCAAACCCGCCCACATCGCCGTTGAGCACAACCAAGCGGCCGCCCGGTTTCAGCACCCGGCCCGCTTCGGCCAGGAAATCACTGAATAAATTCTGGTCCTGGGCAAAGGTCGCGCCAAACGGCGGGTTGGTCGCCATGATGTCAAGGGAGCGGTCAGGCAGCGGCAATCGCTGGGCGGCCGCGACCGCCAGCTCAATATTCGGGCGCGCCGCGCAATTAGCCTGGGCGGTTTCTACCGCGTTGGCGTCGCGGTCATAGCCGAAAATTTTTCGCGCCGGCGCGGTCAAGGAACGCTCCATCAAAATCGTGCCGGATCCGCAAAACGGATCGGCGAAAATATCGTCCGGGCGCGGTTGCGTCAAGCACACCAGGGCGTAAGCGACGGTCGGTTTGAGCGCGCCGAGCAATTCGATTACTTTGTATTTTCGGTTGCTGAAAAATTTATTGGACAGGCGCAAGCTCAAAATCAGTTCGCCGCTTTTGAATAGCCTGACGTCAAATTCGATTTTTGCCTCGCCGTGCGTCGCCTTCCATTTGTTAAATTTCAAGGCGATCGTCCGCGAGACCACCTTGTCCAAATCAATCCGGCGGAAATTAAACCGGCCATATAAATGAGTAAAAATCTGGAAAGTGGTGTGTTTGGGCTTGCTGTAAAGCTGGGCGTGATAATCCAATCCTTTTTCAAAGGAAGCGTATTTAATTTTTTCTTCGAGCGTGCTCAGAGTCGACCGGCTCCGGGTAAATCCCGTTTCGTCGATCAAAACATAAAAAATATCTTCAATCGAACGAAGATCCAACAACCGGCGAGGGTGGCCGTTATAATCGAGGAAAATGAATCCCGGCTCCTGGCGCAGGATGACAAAATCCTTAAGCTTTTCCTTGATTTCGGCGGCCGCGACGCTATTTAGGCCTTTGATGCAAGTGAGCATTAACATATTGAGCTCCGCGGGTCAAAGCCCGCATTATTCGTCAACAGAATTTCGCGGAGCGAAATCCTGCCGCCGCCCCGCCCCCAGATGGGGGCGAAGGAGGATGCCTGAACTTTACACTAAGGAACGAAGCTGGTAAAGTAAAAACATCATTAATCCTTCCTCCATGAAAAAAAATCTCAGCTTGATCCTGACGGTAATCGTGTCGCTCGGCATTTTCTGTTTGACCGCCTGCACCCAAAACGAACCCCTGGCGACACTAAGCGAACCACTGCAACAAATCGTCAGCGGCGAGCAAACCGTCACCGTGGAAATTGACTACGGCACCCAAAAAGCCGGCGCCGCCTACCCCGCGGATTACCTCGACGGCCTCACGGCCTGGGACGCTTTGACTGAAGTCGCCGAAGAATCCGGCTGGACCGTCGCCGCCGATGATAGCGCGTATGGGAAATACATCAAAGCGATCAATGACGTCACGGAAGACGGCACTAATTTTTGGCTTTTTTCGGTGAACGGAGAAATGGCCCAGCAATCGGCCGACAGCACCATCCTAAAAGCCGGGGACACTGTCAATTTCAGTTTTAGCGCAATGTAATTTTTATGCCGAAAGTTTGGTTAGCAAAAATTACTTTAGCCGGCGCCCTAGCAGCTTTCGGCATTTTGGGCCGCTGGCTCCTCCAAGATTGGCCCAACATTGAAACCGTCACCGCCGCCGCGCTGGTGGCCGGGGCCCTGCTCGGCTGGCGCTGGGGAGCGGCCATCGCCCTGATCGTGATCGCGGCCAGCGATATTTTGATCGGTAATAATTCCATCCTGCTCTTCACCTGGTCCGCTTTCGCCCTGATCGGAATCGGGGGCTGGCTGCTCCATAAACGGGCTTCCTTTTCTCCGAAATTCATTTTTCAAATAACCGGACTGGGACTCGGAGCCGCGGTTTTCTTTTACTTTTTCACCAACTTCGGCGTTTGGTTGCTTTTTCCTAT
>CALEFQ010000052.1 GCA_937877125.1 uncultured bacterium
ACCGGCTGGGGTCTGTTCTGGCCGGAAGATCCCCTTTATATCGCGCCGTTTTTGGCACTCGGCGCAATTATCTATTACATAATCAGGCGGCGGAAGATCAAAAACTCAGCATTAGAAAAGCATAATTAATTTGTTCTATGAAAAATCAAGTAGCCAAGATGTTTCGCTCTAGCGCGGCCGTGCAAAACCGGGCGGCCAGAGTTTTGAGCGCCGATGTCGCCAAAGCGGTAAATTTAATCGTGGCCGCGATAAATAAAGGCCGCAAAATTCTGATCTTCGGAAATGGCGGCAGCGCGGCCGATGCCCAGCATTTTGCCGGAGAATTTGTGAACAAGTTTAAGATCGCCCGCACTCCCCTGCCCGCCCTGGCCCTGCACGCCGACACCTCCGTTTTGACAGCCATTGCCAATGATGACGGCTACCACCTGACTTTCCAGAAATGGATTGCCGCTTTCGGCCAAGCCGGGGATATCGCTATCGCCATTACCACCAGCGACGTGGAACGTAGCGAACACGGCCATTCCGCCAATATCGCCTACGCGTTGCAAGAAGCCAGGCGGAAGAAAATGAAAATCATCGGTCTCTTTAGTGACAAGAGTGTCGCCGTGGTCAAAATGGTTGATTTAGCGATCAAGGTGCCGGCGACTGATACGCCGCGGATCCAAGAATGCCACGAAACAATTTTGCATATCATTTGCGAACTGGCGGAGCAAAAGATTGTCCGAAGCCAAAGGTCAAAAGTATGTTAACTAAAAATAACAAACTACTTAAGATTATCGGCCAGTTTAAGGGGAAGAAAATTTTGATTGTGGGCGATGTCATGTTGGATAGCGCGGTTTGGGGTAAGGTGGAAAGAATTTCGCCGGAAGCGCCGGTGCCGGTGGTTCACGTCCAACGCGAAACGTATACCGCGGGCGGCGCGGCCAATGTGGCGAATAATATCACCGCCCTGGGCGGACAAGCCGTCCTGATCGGCCTGATTGGCGCTGATCGCAATGGAGAAATATTTCGCAAAGTATTAAAGGATAAATCGATCAAGCCTGATTATCTTTTGGCGGACCACCAGCGACCGACGATTCGGAAAAACCGGATTATGGCTATCCCCCAGCACCAATTACTGCGGATTGACGAGGAAGATGTAAAACCCTTGGGCCAGGCTCTAGAGAAAAAGATTCTAGAGCAGATCCGTTCCGTTTTGCCGAAATCCGAGGTCGTGGTGATTTCCGACTATGCCAAGGGGGTCATTTCCTTGCCTATCGCGCAGCAGCTCATTGCCTGGGCCCGGCAAAAGAAAATCCCTGTCATAATCGATCCTAAACCGTTCCATAAGGATTATTACCGGGGCGCGACCGTCATCAAACCCAACAAAAAAGAAGCTCTGGAAATGTCCGGTACGGATAAAACTATGGAGGCCGGTCGGCAGTTACAACAAGAACTGGGCAGCAGCATTGTCCTTACTCAGGGCGAGGACGGTGTGGCTATTTTCGAGCCTGGCCAGAAGCCGGTTTCCATCAAAACTAAAGCCCGGGAAATTTTTGATGTCAGCGGTGCCGGCGATACGGTGGTCGCGACTTTGTCCTTGGCCCTGTCCGGAAACGCCCGATTGCGCGAGGCGGCCGAAATCGCCAATTATGCCGCGGGCGTAGTGGTCGGCAAGGTCGGCACGGCCACGCTTGATACCACCGAATTGAAACAAGCAATTAAGCACGATGGACAATAAAACCCCAAAAAAACGAGCGGCTTTCATTGATCGCGACGGCGTGATCAATGAGGATAAAAAATATCTATATCGCCGAGAAGACATCGACTATATACCGGGATCGAAAGAAGCCCTGAAGATTTTATCCGCCCGCGATGATATTTTGATCGTAATTGTGACGGGCCAGTCCGGAATCGGCCGCGGCAAATATACCGAAGCCGATTTTTGGAAACTAATGGATTGGATGAAACGCGATCTAGAAACGCAGGGTATCCGCGTCGACGGGATTTATTTCTGCCCTCATCCCGATCGAGACGATTTATATAAAGCTATTCCGCCCTATAATGTCCCCTGCGATTGCCGCAAGCCCCGGATCGGCATGATCAAACAGGCGCTGGCTCATTTCAATGAGCAAGGAATCGAGGTCGACCTGAAAAGAAGCTGTTGTTTCGGCGACAAAACCGCGGAAGTAAAAATGGCGGAAAATGCCGGATGCCTGGGAGTCTTGGTTAAAACCGGCTATGGCGGCAAGGAACCAAAGGATCGTTATCCGATCGAGCCTGCTTACGTCGCGACGAATTTGCGAGACGGCGTCCGGTGGTGGCTGGCTCGCCATGAATAGCGACAAAACCGGCCTACGGGGTCGGTTTTTTAAATGCTGGTTTTTCTGATTTGCTAAAAACCTCAATTAGAGCTAAAATAAGCGGTGAATTCGTTTTAATTTGGCCTGATAAATTCGATGATTAAGTTTCTGATAATTTCCGCTTCGGGCATGGGGTGCACGATTATGTTCACTCCGACTTTGCGCGCCCTGCGTCAAAAGTTTCCCGAAGCCAAGATCACTTTCCTGGGGACGACGCGTTCGTTTGTGGAACCGGTCGCGGGCAGTAACCTGGTGGATGAAGTCCTGGTTTTTGACTTTGCCAAAACTTCTCTTTTTAATCTGGGCAAGCTTGGTCCTCGGCTGAAAATGATTCGGGAGCTACGGCGACGCCGGTTCGACTATTCCCTCACGGTTTTCCCCTCCAATAAATGGTTTTTCAATGTTTTTGCCTGGCTCGCCGGCGCCAAGAAACGCCTGACCCATCGCTACTCCACTCCGGCGATCAAAACCTTGGCCGGGCTGCAGAATGTCAGGATTCCGGCCGATCCCAAATTGCACGATGTCGATCAAAACATGAATTTGTTGAAACCTTTTGATCTGAAAATTCCCCAAGCCGAGCGCCGGCTGTTTTTTCATACTTTTCCGAAAAATGAAATTTGGGCCGAGGACTTTTGCCGCCGTAATTCATTGGTCGGCAAATCAATCGTGGGGATGCACATCGGATCGAGCAAAGATTTTTCTTTCGCCGCCAAACGCTGGCCGCTGGAGCGATTCGCCAAATTAAGCGATAAGATCCAGCATGAGCTAAAGATGCCTGTCCTGGTTTTTGCCGGACCTGATGAAAAAGATGAAGTGCGAGAATTGCTAAAACTGACTCGGATTAAGCCACTGGTGGTCACGGAATCGCTAAAAAACGCGGCCGCCCTGATAAAAAAATGCCGCTGTTTTATTTCCAGCGACACGGGGCTGATGCATGTCGCCGTCGCAATGGATACGCCGGTGGTGGCGATCTTCGGGCCGACATCGATTTCTCGGACCCGGCCGTATTCTAAAAAAACAGCATTAATATTTGACCCGACTTATCCTGCTAACTGGGCCTACCCTTTTTCTGCAACCTCGGCAAAAATTAAAAACCAAAAAAAATTCCGCTGCTGGCAGAATATTACCGTCGATCGCGTAATGACAGCGGTGCGGAAAATGATTCGGATGAAACATGACCTCTCTGATTCAACAAATCAGTAGCTTGGTGAAAAAAACACCGCTCTGGCTAGCGGTGATATTTGTTTTGGTAGTAATCGGGGGGCTCAATTCGTTTTTTACCCAGGGCTGGTTTATTTATCTAGGACTGGCTCTGGCGGGGACTATTGCGGCTATCATTTTGTTTCTCTTAAAATTTTTGCCGCGAATATCCTGGTTCATGCTAGCCGTGTTTTTCCTGACGGTCGCCGTAATAAGCTTGGTGGCAAATACTAGCGGCGTATTTGGTTATGGTATCACTGCTACGGCCGTGTTATTTAGTGTTGAGATTTTCATGGCGTCCCTGGTTATTTTCGAGGTTCTGGCCCGGAGAGATACAATCATCTCCCGCTGGGTTTTTTTCGGCTGGTTTGGGGCCACTTCTTTATTGATCGGCCTCGGCAAAACAGACAACTATATCCTTGGTGAATTGCTATTGTCGCCGCCATTATTTTATCTTTTATTGCTTCTGGGTGGCACATATTTCATTAAGCGTTTTGTATTAGCCCGATCGCAACCAGATCGCCAGCAAAAATTTTTGCAACGGGTTTTAATAGTTTTATTAAGTGTCTTGTTGCTCCTCGGTGCCGGCGCTTTGCTTTTTCCCGCCCTGGAATTGCGAATAATCACCAACATCCTACTGACGATGCTGATTGCCATTTTGCTGGGACTATGGCGTCAGCCGAATCCCCAGGGGACCGCTCCGGAAAAAACTGGCGGTTCCGTTAAAATTAAGACCGTAATAATTTTACTACTCATCTTTATCGGCGGCGTTTGCTTGCGCCTGTATCAGCTCGATGCCTTGCAACCGATTGCCGACGAACTGGAGCATATGCTCGCGGCCAAATCTATCCTGGCCGGGACTAGCCATTGGTCAGAGGTATATTCGCGCTCGTTTTGGTTCTTGACGGTGCCGGTCTTAGGCAGTTTCAAAGTCTTCGGGGAGACACTCTGGGCCGCTCGGCTACCCGGGGTCATTTTTAATATGCTGGCTATTTTCCCTATCTTCTATATTTTACGCCGAGTAAGTTTCCGGGCCGGCTTTATTGGTGCCGTACTTTTCACTCTTAGCCCCTGGATGATTTCCCTGTCGCGCCTAACCCGCGAGTATGCTTATTTGCCCTTTTGGTTTTCTGCTATTTTTTTACTACTAATAATATTCCTGGAACAAATTCCTAAACATACAGTCCTAAGCCGTGATTGGAGGAAATTGATCAATTTCAAGAATGTTTTTCTTTTTTTGCTGTTAGTATTTCCGATAATCTATACTACCCAACTTGATTCGAAATCAACGTCTATTTTGATCACCCTTATTTATCCCGGGGCGTTTTTGGTTTTTCTGTTTCGTCTAGATTATCACGCCCGGTCCAGCCGAATATTGTTAATTATCGTACTCGCCCTGATTCCTCTTGGCCTTTTTCTTGCTAGTGGCTATCAGCATTCGACAACTTTAATACCCGAATTCCAGGAAGAGTACCTCGCTTTGTTTAAATCTTCCGCCGAACAGCAATGGTATTTCAACCAAACTTTAATGCTTCCCCTGCTGGCGTTTGCGATCTCTGTGCTAGCCTGGCTTTATACCAAAAAAACGGTTATCTTCCTGATTTTAGCCGCTTTTATTTGCAATCTATATGTCTTGTCCTTTCATTTTGATCGAGATTTTCGAGCTCGCTTCGCTTCGCCGATGGAACTGTGGTATTTGCTTATTTTGGCGATAGGTTTATATCTAGTTTGGCAAATTAGCCTTGACCATCTACCCAAACGTCCTGTTTACTGGTGGCTAACAACTGCAACTTTAATCGTATTACTAATTAATCCGTATCAAGTAGCGAAGCCTTTGGTTATGATTGAACACGACCGATTTCATCCGATCACTGGGTATTTTCATGATAATTTTGAAGAATTACGCCAATATCTTTCCGCTCTTCAATCACCCGATGACGCCATACTAGGATCGGTTTATGTTAAATATCATGAATTCTACAGCTTGCCCCCGTTTCGAACTATGCAGTATTACAACCATGCTTCCCCTATGATTAAAAAAACTACCTTTGAATTTATTGACAATAATCCTCAGGGTTGGCTGGTGATCAGCACCAGGTTTATAAAAAAGAAATTTCCCCCGCTGAGTGATTTTTCAACCGGGGAAAAAGAGGTGCGATTCCAAGGACAGATTAACGTGTATGCGATCTATGAGTGGGGCCACAAAAAGGATTAAGCGAGAGTTTTTTTAGCAAAGAAATAGTACAGAATGGTCGCCGGAATATACGCCAAAGAGGTTGCCAGCGCCGCACCGGTAGCTCCCCAAAGCGGAATAAAAACAAGGTTAAGAATGATATTTAAGACAATTGAGCCCAGGGCAATCCAAGCTCTGGTACCAGCTCGTCCCCGATAATCAAGAACACCGCAAGTGAAGACAGAAAAAGAAAAACAAAACAGGTAAATTAGAAGTATCTGTAGCGGGAGAACCGATGATTGGTATTGTACCCCGTATAGAAATGGGACCAAAATTGGCGCCAGGAGGGCCAACCCAAGACAAATACCGCCAAAAAGGTAGTTATTCAGCTTGAGCAGTTTTTTAAACATCGCTTGTAGTTTAGCTTTATTGGCGACATCAAGCTTACCAAAAAGCGGTAAGGTGCCCATGGCGATAGCGGCCGAAATATGCGGCAATTTATCGGTGAACTGCTTGGCTACAGAGTAAATGCCGACCTCATAGTCAGACTGCATCAAGCCCAGCATGATGTTGCCGATCTCGGTGGCGAAAATGAAGGCGATACCGACAAAAAACAACGGCAGACTATAGCGCCAAATATGCTTCCAGTAAGCAGCTTTAACGGAAGTAGTCTGGCGAACATAATATATTCGATAAACTAAAAATAAACCGACTCCCGCCGAAATGATTGAGGCAAGCAAATAGGATTTCAGCACCGAAAAAAGATTTATCGAAAAAAACAGAAAAACAAAAACCAGCCCTAGGCGTGATCCGAACTCGCACACATTGACGATAAAATTAAACTTAATTCGGTGAAATCCAATAAAAACATCTTTTGTAAACTCGACAAACCCGGAAAAGAAAATTAGAGGGCAAGCCCATATAAAAAGATCAGCTAGCTCGGGATGCCCCAGCCAGATAGCGATCAAACGGTGGAAAAAAAGGAAAACAACACAAAACCCCAGACTGAAACAAAAGCGCAGAAGAACGGCCGATTTCAGAACCGCAGAAATCTCAGGCGTATTGCTGAATTGGGCCACGTACCTCTTGGTGGAATGATTGATGCCAAAATACGATAGCGTAAATACAATGGTTATAACGGAAAAGAAAAACGCCCATTGTCCGTATAAATCGACTCCCATCACTCGGGCAATATAGATACTGAAAATATAATAAAGAACAAAGGTAACTCCTTTCGTCAAAAAAGCCCAGGAGGTTTCTTTCAGGATTTTGTTTTTAATTATTTTATTTAGTACGTTGAATTTCATTATTGATTTTCACCATCAATGATCGGGCTATATTTTTCCAGGAATAAACTTTCACAGTTTCTCGACAAGATTGGGCGATGTCGTTAGAAAAATTTAAATGATCAAACAAATCGACCAAAGCTTCTACCGTATTATCTTTTACAAAACGGAGGCATCGGGTATCGAAATTATGGACAATTTCCAAAGCCGGAGACGTAATAACCGGGACACCCATCGATAAAAATTCGAAAAGCTTCAAAGGATTGGTATAAGCCATACTGCTTGCATGAGGCAAGACAATTCCCGCATAACAATCTTTAAGTAATTTGGGAATATTGTTATGCTTGATTTTATTAAGAAACTCCACTCGATCGCTAATTTTCAAGCGTTCTACAAGATTGCGGGCTGATTGCTCATCCGGACCAGAACCAATGACTCTTAATTTTAGCTTGTATTTGATTTTGCTTTTTCCAAAAGCCTCTATGACTTTCAGGGAATTGCGATATTTGTCAATAGTTCCTAGCATAACAAGATAATGATTATTGCCTTCCTGTCTCGGGGTATTTTCATAACTGAAAACATCAGAATCAAAGCCATTAGGTGTTATTATCGCCTTTTCTTTAAGCGCCGGTGCAAGGTAGTCCTTATGCCCCCTGGTTTCACAGATAATCACCCGGGCCAAAGACAGCAAGCCTTCAATGCCCTTTGCCCAACGGGCCGGGACAAAGTTTACTTTGATTGCGGCAGGAATAGACAATGATTTCAAGGCGCGGGTGATCGGCGCTAAATCACTAATGAAATTTTTTTCAGCCACTCGCATTACAATTAACTGCGGTCGGAAACTAATTGCCGTCCTGGATATTTCATGAGCCCAGAACCAACCACTAACAAAACGGGGATAACGGGGAAAACGCCTAACTTCTAAATTTGGCTTAATTGTTTCCCGGGATTTGGTTTGTCCCGGAAATTTTTTGGTGATAGCTTGCACTTGATATCCATTTTCGGCCAATCCCAGCGCCAGTCCGGAAGTAGCTACTCCGCCCGCGCCAAATACGGCAGGAATTGTACTATCACGGGCGATGAATAGTATACGAGATATCATATAATTAGTTTTTGAAATTCAGTACGGCTAAATAATTAGCGCCTTGATATGGATGATGGTATCGACACTGCTCGGGAGGCAATAATTTACTGATCGGTATTTCACTCCAATGATTGCGCCAGGTATTCCTTTTCAGCAGCCAACATCGGTTATAACCAAATTTTTGTTCGAATATCTGATGGTCGATCGCCTTGTTGTAGCCAAGAGGTATTGAAATAAACATTTGCCCGCCACGATTCAGAACATTTTTTCGTAAATTAGCTATGACTTTCAAAACCTTGTTTGGATCATTCGACTCATCGTCAAATCCGATGTGCTCAAATGTAGAAATAGACAATATTAAATCGTATTTCTTAACCGGTTGAAAACTCAAAATATCCTGATTGATAATATTTTTTCCGGTCTCGTATTTATCAACAATATCCCATGCCGGCTTTATATAGTGACCCAAAACATTGCCGATTTCTAGCACTTGGCATTGTTCGTGCCGCTTAGCCAGATCAGCAAATATAGGAATTTCGACAGCGCGCTCATTAGCCCAGGTTGTATTATAAGCATGATAAAAATAGCTGTATCGCTGTCCGCCAAAGGCATAATTCTTGCTTTTCTGAAAGGGAATAGTCAAGGGAAAGATAAAGCTATAAAAAAATTTTCTGAGAATGTAACCACTCCCCTTTTTCCTAAAATAGACTATTTTTTTAGCCAATCCTCTTTTTTCCGGTAAATACTTATGCATAAAGGATTTCAAGAATCTTTTTTACTAATAAGCAAATAACGAATATCCCCAATTGACCAAATATTCAGCTGATTTTCGGTATTTTTTCTCACGCCAACGCCACTTAGCCATTTGCCAGAAAAACGATTGTCCTTTTCTCACTAGTTCGCGCCGGCTAAGTTTCTGCCCGGTTCCTTTTTGAATTCGGAATCCGAATGATTCGCCGGCATTCCAAAAACTGATATTACCGAATTTTTCCAAGAGCCGCCAAATTTCTGGAAAGCTGTATTCATATAAATGATAGGGGTTGGTTGAATAGTATGTCCCATTCGTTCCGTAATTAATCGGGGTTGAAAAATACAAAATTCCGCCATCTTTAAGATAACTGAAAAGTTTTTTTATTAGTTCAATATGCAGATTCCTGGGAAGATGCTCGATTACTTCCAAACAAGCAATTTTGTCATAAGTATTTTTTTTGATTGGCGAGACTGAACCTAATACCGAAAATCGGCGGTTTGGCGCGATTATTTTTTTAACGCGACTTATCGCCTGGGTATCAATATCAAAAGCGTCAATTTTCGCGTCAGTGCCCAGAAGCATTTTGGTTCCAATTCCGCTACCGCAGCCATAATCCAGAACTTGGTCAGCCGGCCTTATTTCTTTCAGAATGATTCCATATCGTTTTTTTAAATTAGAGATCACCTTCTGGGGCGCAGAAGTTTCGGCTCTTTCACCGGTGTAATCTTCGTTGTGCAAAATATGAGTTGGCAGATAATAACCCAGGCCCGGCTCAGACCGAAATTTCCAAGTTCCGGAAGAGCCAAGTAATCTGGGATAAGCCTGATTGATCAAGGCTAAAGCTAAAGTGCGAAACCAGGCCGACCAGATATCGCCTTGTCGCATATCATATTGAGCTTGAAAAAAGCTGGAATACCTTATCTGGCTTTTATGCGACAATTTAATTTTTACAAATTTTTCAAAATATTTTTTCAAAACCAGCCGGCTGTGTAGCTGGAAGATGGCCTGGTAAATCATGCTGATGAAATCAGATATGCCGAAATCACGACCAATCGATTCGGCAAATACCCCGCCAGGAATTTTCTGGTTTAAAATCGATTGTTGCGCCAAGCGTAAAGCGCTCATAACATCTTTGTGCCGATACGGAGTACGCTGGCTAATATTAACTAGAATATCAATAGCGTCCAAGTCGACACAGGCGCCTCCGCCGACGGGCAAAAAGGAGCCTTCAGGCAACTGCAGTTTCAAGGTGCTATCGATAATTTTGTTCAAATATCGAAGGGGCCGTTTCCGGTAAAAATAGAACATATAAAGATGAAACGCGCCACCCATCCCCGTCCATAAATCTGCTCCGTGCGCCGTACCGTAGTACCCCGTTTTCGGATCTTGGATTGAGTCAAGCCAATCGAGAACCCGGTCAATTAACTCGGGATGGCCAGTTTTATAAAAGAAATACATCAACCACATCAGGCGATTGCTTTCAAACCAGATTTTTTTTAAGGATATTTTTTGGAGCCATTGAGAAAGATAATTTTTATCTAACCAGGGGCGGAGAAAACCCAGAGGATGTGCGGGAGCAACGCCCAAGGCGTCAAGGGCATGACAAGCAAAATATGTTTGCTGCCAATCAATGTATTCCCCGGAAAAGGCAGCTGTTTTATACCCCGATTTTAGCATTTCCTGGTCCACAAAATGCCCATCGTTTTTTTGGAAAGACTGAATATATCTAACCCACTGTCCGACTCGATCAGGATCATTTTCCTTCATTTCTTTTAGAGTTCCTAGTAACTCTAAAAGAAGCACGGCAAAACAAGTGGATAACAAGGTATAATTATTTTTTTCAGCTGAAAAAGGGAAACCGCCAAATTTTCCATTTACTTGGCGTTCCAATTTAAATACCCACCGCGGGATATCTTTTTTGACCAATGATATCACCAGATCCGGATTAGCCCAGCCGGGTTTTGGCATAGCCGATGGTTTAAATTTATCTCTCTGATTTTCTGGATCAGGCATTTTTATCTTTCAGGATAATCAAAATATTTCTGGCGGTTTCTTGCCAACTATATCGTTGAATATTTTTATAGCCCAGTTTTATTAAACGTTCCCGCTCTATCTGGTCAACAAGTAACTGGGATAATCCTCGGGCAATATCCGAAATGTTATACATATCGACATAGTGCACGCTGTCTCCTCCTACTTCTGGCAAACAACTGCTCCGACTGGATAAGACCGGAACACCACTCGCCTGGGCCTCAAGTATTGGCATCCCAAAACCTTCATAGAGCGACGGATAAGCGAAAACAGTTGCCATTCGATAAAGAGCCGGCATATCTTTATCGGGAACATAGCCTAGGCGTTTAACTTTTGAGGTTGAATTAATGATTCGCAAGATTTGCTCATTACGCCAGCCCTTTCCGCCGGTTAGCACTAAATGGACAGGTTTATTGTCCGGCAAACGCAATAAATTGAAGGCTTTTATCAGTCGAACCAGATTTTTCCGGGGTGAAATTCCACCCGTGAATAGGATATAGCGGGACGGAAGACCATACTTTTTTTTAACACTAGCCACTTCGGCTGCTGTAATATCGCACCGGTAATTTGATGATGCGGCCAAGGGAATCACCTCGATCTTCTTTTCCGGGATCCTGAGTATTTCAATCAGGTCTTTCTTGGTGTTGCGGGAAATAGCGATAATCTGGTCGGCGCGCTGGCAAGAACTCTTGATCATGTATTTCATGTACCAGGTGGACTTTAAATCATAGGCCCTGAGTTCAGAATAAAAATGAGCGAGGTCGAGAACAGAAACTATTTTGCGGATTGATGGTTTCAGGCCAAAAGGAATAACATTTTTCGGAAACCACACCGCCTCTATACCAAGCCGATTAATAAGCTGGGGGGCTAAAACGAAATCACACCAGAGTTTATTTCCACCAGGAAGCCGAACTTCTTTCACTCGAGTATCGGGATCAAATAGACGTTCCCGGCTATTATGTATCACCCAGACCGTGTCACCGTGTGGCAAAACTTGGCCGATATTTTGGCATACCAGTTTGATATATTCTTTGCTGCCGCCTGTTTTTTCTGACAGGCCACGGGCATAAATACCGATTTTCATGAGTAATTATTTTTTTAGTAAACAGTTCCAGATGCCGATATCTAGGTGCCGGCATTGCCGGAAGGAGTTATGAATTTTCACCTTATTCAGCGAATATATTTGTTTTTTCTCGGCAATTACCTCAAGCCGGCTATGGCGGAAAACCTCCCGGAAGTCGTCATAGCGCCAGCGATTAGTGAAGGAATGTCCTTCCCTGGTCAAAAAACGATCCCAGGCTTCGGGCGAGTATTTGTAAAACAAAAAAGGATGATTGAAGTCGTAATGGTCCCGCAAATCGATATGATGGAACATTAGGCCGCCCGGCTTCAAGAAGTCGGTACTTTTTTTGATAAAAATACCAGGAAACTTGATATGTTCCAGGACGCTTACGGAATAAATAAAATCTACTAGAGGAAGATTTAGTTTAGTTATATCTCCCTGAATAAATTCAATGCAATTGTCCTGGGGGCGGCCATAACGATCTAAAAAAGGAAGTTCGGTTATTGAATATTTCCTTTTAATATACTTTATTTCTTGAGCGGCAAATTGTTTTTGTCGACGCGAGGCATGGTAGCGGGAAAATTTGTCTACCAATATGACCTTTTTGGCTCCGTTCATTAAAAAATTATAAGCGTTAAGCCTGGAATTACCTGGACCTAATTCTAAAATTGTCTTTCCCGTGCAATTAAATTTCTGCTCTTGCCATATTTTTTTTGCCTGTTCGAATTGATTATCAAGCCGCTGGGGATCGCTCGCATAAAGACGCCAGAATAACAATCGATTGGCGGACGCACTGATCAGGGGAACTTTGCAATAAGCAAACCGGACCAAGGCATCGCCATGCACTGGCAGCTTAAGTTTTCTGGTTTTTCCCAAGGGATCTGAGTTAGGGCGACAGCTATTGGGATTTTTCAAGCCAAAAGATTGCGGAGCGGTAGCTAAATCATTCGGATGTGAATTGACCAGGCATCTGATATATCGAGGCTTGCCCGATCCTCTATTCAAAGAGTTTACTGACGAAATCGTTACATGGATGGGGCCTAATTGTTTCCTGATTATTTTACGTAATTTCAAAATTATTTCGCCGGAAATAGCCTGGCGAGGCACGTAGTCAAAAGAGGCCAAGGTCAAGGATTTTTGCGTAAATTGATATTCCCTGAAATAAGGCAAAACATCTTTGAGCGCCATCGTGAAAGCGAACGGAGAAATTCTGGCGCCGTCAACACCATATAGCAGATCAATCCGCCTCCCCTCAATATTCATCAAACGGGGGTTCTGATTACCGCAAGCACAAGGCTGGACCGCCCAGGATCCCATATCACCGATATCATATCGGATTAGCGGCATGGTCTTGTTGGCTAAGCCGGTGAGAATTAAGCGGCCCACTTCCCCCTTCTGAACCGGACGATCATGCTCATTCAAAATTTCTACCCAGGCGGCATACGGATTTAAATGGAACCCAGTATGACACTGGCATTCCACACCAATCGTTCCTAATTCTGTACTACCATAGGTATGAAAGACCGGGGCCCGGAATACATTTTCCAAGAATTGACGATCAGGCGGGCTCAAGATTTCAGCGCTAGTAATGATTCGATCGGGCGAAGGTAAGTCACAGTTATTTTCCCGGACATGCCAAGCCAGTGATTTTAGTGTCGATACATGGCCATACAAAACCCGGGGCTTGAAACGACTGATTCTATCGACAATTTCCGTCAAGTCATTTTCGGAAACATTACATTCTTGCCGGCCAGTTATTTTTTCTGCCCAGGCGCTAACCCCCTTGTTTTTTTTCATCGGCTTAGCCAAATGTAACCATCGCTGGGCGATGCGGTAACCGGCAAAATGATAGGCGGCCAGATTATTAGATATTTTTTGCGCTTCTGATGACTTATCCCAATAGGTCTGAAAAAAAGCCCCAGTAGATCCGGAGGTGATATGCCGGCTAAGCTTCGAGGGTCGGTTCTTCGCTAAAAACTCTTCGATCGGTCTATCGGTGATAAATTTTTTATTGATAACGGGGAATTGCTTTAGCCAAACAGGAACTTGGTCGGCACCTGGCATCTGTAGCTCCAACCCGAGATTCTGGTAAAACGGTACATTTCTAACGGCGTGTCGGCAAATTTCGGCTAACTGTCGCTTTTGAATTTTTTGATAGCTTAAATAGTCGGTATTAATAACACCTTGCCGCTGATGAAAATATTTTAAGGCTCGAGGATAAATCATGGTTTGTCTTTTTTCTGGCAGATCAAAATAATATCTTTCCTAATAAGCTTGCGGAGGCGACTTCCCAATATAGCCGCCGGCCAGAT
>CALEFQ010000053.1 GCA_937877125.1 uncultured bacterium
TGGCCTGCCAGACGAAGCCTGTGAAACGAGTGAAGTGTGGCCTGCCAGACGAAGCCTGTGAAACGAGTGAAGTGTGGCCTGCCAGACGAAGCTCGCGAAGCGAGCGTAGTCTGGCGGAGAGGGTGAGATTCGAACTCACGATCCCGCAAGCGGGATACCGCTTTTCGAGAGCGGCCCTTTCAACCACTCAGGCACCTCTCCAAAAAATAATGAGTAGCAAATCTTAGCCACCTCGTTAAGCATTTGCTTTGTCGCTGCGCCCCTAACACCAAAATAGCCTGAAGCAACTGTTTAGGCCGCGAGGCTCAGTTTAGCACCAGAATTGTAATAAGTCCACCCCTCTCGACCGTCGGGCTATTTTTCTCTCAATCTAGCCAATTCTAGTCTTGAATATTGATAATCTGGGCATTTTCTACCCGATCGCCCTCCGCGTGCGGATCGGATAAAACAGTATAAATCGTCGGGACTTTGACGGGGCTGGCCGTACTGGCCGGCGGGTAATACTCCAATTCCACCTGGTAGCACTGAATCCCCAGCGACGCCGACACCATCGGGCATTTGGATTGATCCGCCACATCGCTGATGCCGGTCACCTGGATGCAGGCGACATTCTTGGTGAAAAAGTCCGTGAAGTTTTGCTTGGTCTCGCCTGATTGGGAAGCGTAGCGGGCCAAGGCGTCATCAGCGAGCATGCCGAAGGCAATGTCGTAATTTTGGTGATCGATCGCGTCAAAATATTTCAGAACCGCCTGGTGCAAAGGATGGGAAGACCCGTAACTGGGCTTGGTCAGCTTGCATGCAGTCCCGGCCGAAACGGTAGCCGCAGGCGTGGCGACAGCCGCCTGATCATCGGCCGCTTCGTTGGCCGGACGAATCGATTCCGTGGCGTTTTGCCCGACCGTAAAACTACAACCGGTACCAATCAAGACCAAAAACGCGAGCGCGCTTAAACCGAGCAACCGCCAGACGGAGTAATTTTTTCGCTGGTTCATAAATTTTATTTTTAACTAAACGAATTTTTTGAGTGTCTGTTCCCAGTCGGCCACTATTGTCTTTTTTCCTCGGGAAATGATCCGATGCCCCTCGGTTTTTAATTTTTTCTTCTGACCGGGAACTCCGCCGGGATACTTGGGATTGATTTCGCCCCCTTGCTTCAAAGTCCGCCAATAAGGCGTGGTTTTTTTATCCCCGACCCGAGCCGCTTCGCCCGCGGCGTTGGCCGCAATCCAGGAAAAAATACCACAGGTGATCGGGCACCCCATAGTGGCTCGATTATCCTGGGCCACTTTGGATCTAATTTCATTAATGGTGGTAACACGACCGGCAGGAACCTTTTTCATCAGCCGATCGACATCGCGCGGCGCCGGAATCGCCACCGTCCCCGTCCCCCAGCGCCGACTTAATTTGCCGGTAATTTTAACAACGCGCGGCAGACGACCATCTTTGGTCTGGTCATTGGCCAGCTTGCGTCGCCAATAATCATCAGGCTTCGACTTCTTGTTTTTGGTAACCATTTATTAGCGAACGATAATTTCTTGATCGGCGCTTTTCAGGGAGACAATACTGCCCTGATTGACCGCGATGTGATTATCCGAATCTGCTCCGCGCACGATTTTGATATACAATTCGTCGTTTTGACCAATTAGCAAGTGCGGCACGTAAAATTTGCCGGAGCAGGTGTAGCCGACCGGATCGCTCTCCGGCGAGGTATTGGGCAGAGTGACCACTTGTTTTTCCAGCATGCTGAGATTGTCTTTGTTGGACGGCAAGCCGTAGTAAACCGTAAATTTGGCGTCAAAACCGCGTCCCCCGCTGGCCCGATTAGTGGCCAAGGCTTCCATTTCAACTTCGATCAGCGAGCCGGTTTTGGGCACGCCCTTAAGCGTCCATTCGGCGTATTGTTTCAGGGCCGAATCCCTTAGCCAGTACCAGCCGCTGATCGGATCGCCGGTAGACGCGAACGCCACCGCGTTGCCCGTCTGATTGGTAGCGGCGGTCGTGATCGGCGCTGGCGCGGCGCCGCTGTCCGTCTCGAATTTTTCCAGCTCATTGACCACTTCGCGCAACGAAATTCCGTCTTCCCGCTTGACGCAGCCGCTAAAAGCCACCAATGACACGACCGCAAGCAAAGAAATGGTGAGAATTTTTTTCATGTTGGTATTTTAATTATTTTGATCAGAGAAAAATTCGAGGATTTTATAAAAAGCTAAAAGACGGCCCGCTATTTTTTGGCCGTCCCGTTAAGCTTGTGCGTCTGGGGTTTGCTCTTAAGGATGACTGCCTTAGGAGAAACGACCGCCGGCGGCAACACATTCTTTCCCTTGGTCGGCTGCAAAACCGGCGCGATAAAAGAATTTTGCTTTTGCTTTGATTTAGCGTGGAGATAATCGATCATTAAGCCGGCAATATCCGTGCCCGTCACGACCTGGCTGGCCGCAAACGGGCAAGGGAAATTAACTTCGGCTAAATGGAATTTCCCGTCCTGTGACACGAGAATATCAACTCCCCCGAATTCCAGCGACAAGACGTTGACCGCCTCAACCGCCAGTTTTTCAATCTCGGGGGGAAATTTTTTCGGCGCCACGATCCGTTTGGCCCCGACATTGGAACGGAAATCGCCCCGCACTTTTTTGTAACTGATGCTGTCCACCACCCGGCTGCCCAAGACCGTGATTCGCGCCTGTTCGGCGTGTTCAATGAATTGGCGCATAATGTAAGCCGTGTCCTGGTGGCGCTGGCACAAATGATCACAAATCGAGACTAGTGACTCAAAAGATTCTACTTTCATCACGCCGGTGCCACCGTAGCCGCCCAGCGCCTTGATGATGATCGGGAAACCGCCCAAATAATTAACGTAATTGCGCAGCAACCGCCGGTCGGTCGTGATATCAAAAATCGTCTTGATGATCGGCAGTTTCTTTTTCTGATGCAAAATGGTCGCCTCGAGCGACTTTTCCGCGTCATTGAACTCCTGCATGGAAATCAACTGCGAATGAAAGGTCACACACTTTGAATCCAGCAAAATTTTGGCCAATTTTATGGCGCGGGGTGTATCAGAAGAACGATACATGCCGTCAGTATTTTTTATTCGGTAAAGCTTGCTGAAATCGTAATTGTCCGCTTCGACAATCACCATTTCGATTTTGCGCTTTTGGCACGCTTTGGCTAAAAATTTTTCGGTGGTGGGATCCGTCCCCCGCCGGGCGACGATCAGGTGAAATTTATCCATGGGACATAATCAAACTGGTGTGACAAGCACACTTAATTAGCAGATCTTGGTTCAAATTGTAACACAGCATAATAAAATAACAATAGCAAAAAACAGCCCCGTTTTGGACGGGACTGTTTGGGAAATTTGCTCGCCGACCTAATGGAAAACGATACTGTCCATTACCGTGTAGTAAAAATCCTGGAGGGTCGGCTCGGGGATGGCGCGCAACACCTCGTCGGGCATATCCCCGTTCGGATGGAAGAAAACATAAGTCAAACCAGCGTGATCTTTGAACGACTGGCCCATGAACATCGGTTCGCTCTGCAGCGCGGCCAATTGCGCGGGAGTCACACTGGTGATAGTGAATAAGGGCACCTTCCCCAGGCCGCACATCCCGCCGTCATAGCTGGGATTGGACAGTTTATAACAATAATCATAGGACGCGGTCACGCCTTCGGTCGGAACATAATCGACAAAAGTTTTGTCGGCCATCGCCGTACCGACATAAACAGAAAAAGTGCCGTCCGGCGCCATGGCTCGGCCGGTCATATCATAGCCGGGCGTCACCGGCGTCGGCGTAATGGTCGGGGTCGCGGTCACCGCGGAGGTGGCCGTTGGCACCGGTGTCGCGGTGACAGTGACCGTCACCGCCGGAGTCGCGGTCGCGGTCAGATTAGCCACTTGGCGCGCGACCGACTGCTGGGAAACAACTAAATAAATAATGATGCCAGCCGCGGCAGCCAATCCGATCGCCAACACAATGATCCAAGTGCGGTTGCTTTTAGGCGGCGGCGGCGGAAAATTCCCGGGCGGCGGAACCAACGGCCCGTAATTAGGATTAGGAGGGGGTGGTAGATTCATATTTTTGTTTTATCGTTAAGCTTTTTAGTAACCTAAGAAGCTGATCCGGGCTCGCGTCATACGCGCATAGAAATGACGTTCCTTTTTACGGGCGCTGGATTCAAAAATTACGTCATCTAAACCTTCCCAGAAGAAAAACCAGCCGCCCGGTTCCAACAAGACAATCAAAAAATTGATACTGAAAAGCTTGTCATCGAGGTAATAAATCAGCCAGGCGGCGCTGAACATCAAAATCAAACCGACCGCGACAAAAATCGCGCCGCGGGTGACTTTTTTCTGATGCTCATCGTTTAATTCTTCGAACTGGGCTTGGAAGTAAGAATGCAACCGCTTTTTGATTACCGTCTCGGCCGTCGGAACCCGTTTAGCGTGCGGAATGAGGAAATTCATTTCAAACTCTCCCTTGCCCCGGCCAATCACCACTTTACGCGCCTCCCGGACAAAATCATCGGAAATGGAACGCTCGTGCATGCCCCGGGGATCAAAATCAGAAAAAATATGATTGTAACCATCGAGCATCAGGCTGACATTGGACGCCTGGAGCAACTCGTCTTTTTTGGCTCGTTCCAAGTCTTTAATGCCTTTAGATAAATTGTCTTTGGGATTGAACATGAAATCTTTTTTTAAGAGTTGGGCCAAATTTCGCTTAACAAACGACGGGGGGAAAACGGCGCCACCGGAGCATAACCGAAACGGACCAACAAAGACGGATAGCGGCCGCGGATGAATTTAAGCCGCGCTGCCCGGCGGCGGATTTCCGGCACCTCAAACGGCTGATTGAAAAAGGAATGAGCCAGCCCCAGCTGCGTCGCCCGCAGGAGCACTCGCTGTAAGGATCGCCCCAAATTGATCCAGCTGATCAGGTCGTCACGGTCCGTCGCCAACACCAGCCAAAGCGGCGCACTGTCCAGTTTTTTATCATTGTCCGCGTTTTGCACCCGCGGTTTCAAAAAATTTTTGACTACTAAACGGCCGCACCAGCCGCCGGGCAGCGCCGGCATTCCTAAAGTTTTATACGTCAGGCCGTCGCGGTGCCGAGCGATCTCCCGATCATTAAGGCGCAGCCAATCCAATAATTCTTGTTTGAAAGCTTCGTCTGCCAGCTGATAAGCAGTACCGGCGCGGACCAATTCCTTTAGAGCCAACCGATCGGCGGGAGCGGCTACCCAGGTCGCCCGCACGCCCGGCTCGCCGGCAATCGCCTGCAAGGCCCGCTGTTCTGGTTCGGGAATCGCCTGGCCGGTATACGCCGCGCGATTGACCTGGCGCGAACCGATCGCCGCCAGCCAATCAACCCGCGCTGAAAATTCCCGGGTCAAATAAATCTCGACGGCGGGCTCCGTCTCGCGCGCGATGATCCGGACCGCCGCCTGATATTCAAAAGAGCGGGCGGCCAAAACCAGGTTTTCCGTCGCCGTCCCCAGGCTGATAAATAATTCGCGATCAGCGGGGTCAACGGCGTCAAGCCGCCGGGAAAAATCGGGCCGGATCGTAATCTTGCTTCCGGACGAGAAAAATTTCCAGGGCTGGGTATTGTGGCCGGAAGGAGCTTTGGTCGCGCTGGCAATCAGGGTACTGATTAAATCCATCATAACTGTCTTGTGAAGATATCGGTAACAAAACTAAATTTTGTAAATCGATTTCAAATCCGGCGAATCGATCAGCTTCAAATACTCTACTAATCTATCACCCCGGCTATAAGAACGTTTTTGGTAAAATTTGAGCGTTCGCTCATTATGAAGCGGCGCATAAATCAAAATCCACTCGCGTTGATCATGTTTGGCGTTAGCCTCAAACTTATTTAGCAAAGCACTGCCCAAACCCTGTCCGCGGTGCGGCTCCGCGACCGCGAAATTAAGAAGCATCACGCCTCGCGCCCGCAGCGGCTCCCCGAACAAAGCGCCACGAACCTCTCCGGACTGTTCACCCACCAAAAAATACTTGTCATCCAGATAGTGCATCAAAAAGTCAGGCGCGAGAAATTCGCCGTTGGCCTCCCGAACTTCCGGAACGTGAAACAAGCGAGCACAGGTGACCAGATCTTTTTTTTGCGCGGGCCGAATGAGCATAATTTAAGTTTTCTCGCCGGATTCTGCTTCTTTCAGCTCTTTGTCATATTTGGCGTCAATGATCCACATAATCACCGGGGCCGACAAGCAGACCAGATTACTGTAAAGCGGGACAAAAAATGACAGGATGATCGCCACCAGCGCCAATATCGGCACAATCATCAGCCGACGCCGCAATTCGCGCCGCACCACCGGGCTAAGATTGGTGCTGAACAGCTTTCTCTTTTCCGCGTAAGTCCAGATGGCGTAGTAAGTTAGGCCTAGAAATAGAATATTAGCGTCAAAAATTATACCCGCCGACTGGAACCGCGGGTACTCACCCATCAGATCGGTCGTGAACGGGATGAAGATGACAAAAATCAAGGAGAGAAAATTAAGCCAGAGCAATCGGCTATCGACCCGCTTCAATAAATTGTATTCTTTGTGATTGGTGATCCAAAAAATCGCCAACAGCAGAAAACTTAAGGCATAAACCAGAATCTGCGGCATTATTGCCCACAGATGCAGATTAAATTCCTCGCTGGTCGATAATTGCCCGAACTTCGGGATATCAATCGTCACGACCAGCAATGTCAAGGCAAACGCGTAAATAGCGTCGGTGATGTCCCGAGTGCGATTCGGGCTCATGAAAGCGCCCGTTTCATCCGGTTGCGGCTGGGAATGGTTGGTAAACATAAATTAAATTGAGTTGTAACTATTTTAACAAAAAATCTGGCAAAGATCTAATCCTGACTCGAACTGGGCTTAGTCCTAGCTCGGGATTGTCTCTTTTGCCTCCAGCTCAAGAGAAAAAATAACCCGATCGCTCCGGCCGGGCCGGCGATCAAAAGATACCAGCTCCCGGGCCGGCCGGGCCCGACCATGATGACGTAAAACACGGCCCAGCCCCAAAACGCGATCATCCCAAACCAATCATATTTCCAGGCAACGAGGGCCGCCGCCAGCATGATCAGCGCCGGAATCAAATGAATCAAAAAACCCCCGACCGCCTCCCAGCCGCCTTGGCCGGAAAAAGCATCGAGGGCAAACAGCGACAAAAATGCGGCGAAGCCCACGCTTAAAATCCTCGGCAACCAAAAGATAATTTTCATGATTTTATATTACCCGCGCGTAACATCAGGATCGCAATTCTGTTTTTTTGAAGACGTCAATTTCCCCTGTTGTTATCTTTGGGATCCCGCTACGCCGGATCTGATGCCACTTCCCCCGCGAACGTGTTTCCCGCCGGTTTTGACATAATCATTGATCACCGCGCAAGCATTTTCGAAATGGGTCGCATCAACAAATTTGTCCTTTTTATGCAGCTCCCGGGACAGATCATGAGTATCAACCTCCCCCTCGAGCAAAAGTCGTTCCAATATGGCAATTTTGTAATTGGTATCAGTGAAACTTTCGGGCGCTTTGAACGGTTTTTCTTCCCTTTGCAGCTTGAGCCTGTTTTTGTATTCCGCCAGCTTATCTTGGAGTGCCTTGACCGTTTCGATGTTTTCCGGGAATTTTATCTTCGGGCCGCGTTCATATTCCGGGTTTATGCCAATTTCCGGAGTCGTCGGCATATCTATTTTTTCCGCGGACGGCTTCGGGCTTGGGTTTTTTCCATCCGTTATTTCTTGAGGCAAGGGACCAGGGCCTTGTTCGAATTGCATAAAGTTATTTTAATTTTAATAATAATCATTTTGGATCACTGCCGGACCAATCGCTTATTACAATTATAGCATAAAAAGGGGCCGTAATCAATCCCTAAAAAAGGACCCTGATTGAACAGTGTCCTTCTTCGGGCCTGACTCGAATAGTGCGTCGCGGCAAATCGACCGGCCATAAAAATATTTCTTTATTCTATCTTCCCGATAATCACCACATAATTCTTGCCGTATTTTTTGGCGCATTTCGGGCAAGTGGTGTACCACATATACCATTTTTTCACTTCCCTGCCTTTTTCTTGTAAGGACTTTTCGAAATCCTGGCACCACTGGCCGGTGTCCTTAAAACCGCCTTCGTAAACTTTGCTGTAATATTTGCCAGACAGAGTTGTGTTGGCGACTCCGGGAATTTCTTTATCAACCGCGAGATACAAATCCATATTCGAGCGAGAAGTGTGATCAGAAAGGCAAAGATTGTCTGGCACTTTGGCTCCCGCCTGATCCACCGTTTCCATCAGCTTGGTTATCACGGCTCCGAAATTCACCGGCATATTAAAAATCGTTTTTACTTTGCCGGTGACGAATTTTTTGCCTTGCCATTCAAATGTCTTGTTGTCCCAAGGAGCGGGATTAAAGCGCGGACAGCATTCGGCTTTGTCCGGAGTTTCCGCGGCGGGCTGATTTTGATTATTCATAGTTTTAATTAGATTACCTTTGGACTAACATTCAACACACTTAGCTCTTTTATCGACTAATCTGATCAGTTTTTTCAGTTTCGGAGCGTCTATGCTTTTTAAATCCGGGATTTTAATATGTTTCATTGTTTTGCCCCCGCCTGCAAAAAGCTTTGTCTCTTCCCGGGAAAGGCCCATGACAGAAAAACCGACATGTACCCTGCTTTTCATGGCCGCGATATAAAACTTGCCTCCGCCCAAGACGATGACGCCCCAGCCGTACTTCTCCTCGCCGTCTTTGATGGTTTCGAAAAATATTTTCCGGACGGAGAGAATAATCTCTTTTTGCGGCGATGGCTGCTTGTCGATGTATTGTTTTACTTTTTCATCCATGTGAATTTTAGCCTTGTTTTTCCCCCGCATTTCGCACACTCTCCTCTATGGACGCAGATCGTCCCGCCGCATTTTTTACATATCCATTTCCCCTTTTCTTTTTTGAGAAATCTTCCGATCCCGTGATTTTCTATAAATTCCAAATTATCAATCATGCTCATGCCATACTTGGTGCGGTATCTTTTGTCCAGATTTTTCAGTCTTTGACAAGGGTATTTTTCACACTTACCCGAGCAAAACCTTATTTTGTTTCTTTTCAAGACAGGGCAACTCCTGATAATGCATTTTCGGCCATAACTTGATTTATAGGCATCCCTTTTTTGACATCCGGAGCATTTATTTTTTTCTCTCAAATATCCTAGGCAAATGGCGCAATTCATCCCGCAGGGAGCGATCAAAATTGATTTCATTTTATTTGGCCATGGCTTTAGCTTTTAAATTTTTCGGCATTTTTTCTATCGCATAACGCCAGGCCGTGCGAGGCATCCGAAAGGCGAAGTGTGGTTTGCCAGACGAAGTCCGCCGTAGGCGGACGTAGTCTGGCGGAGAGGGCGAGATTTGAACTCGCGGTGCCTTGCGGCACACACGCTTTCCAAGCGTGCGCACTAGACCACTATGCGACCTCTCCATAACCCCCCACACTCAAGATTTTGAGAATCAAAATCTTGAGTGTGGGGGGGGGAAAATCTAAAGATCAAACATCAAAATTCAAAGGACATTCAAGAATCAAACAACAAAATACCCTTGGAATTTTGGCTTTTTACTTTCTTTAGTCTATCATTTCTGACGACGAATGTAAATCCCTTTTCGCTAACTGAAGCCTTATCTGCTATAATTGAAATATGGATAATTACAGTGCGACCATTCATCTTTTTTGCCCCCGGCTGGTCCGGGAAGAGTGGGATCGGCAGATCCACCAGTGGGACAAAAAACCTTTTTATGCCCTGCCCTATCGCAGTTTTTTCGGCTGGCCGACTAATCTCGCCCGGCAAACCGCGGCCGCGGTAGATTTATTATCGAGACGAGGGTTGCTCGAAAGCATACCGATTAATTTTGCCGTCAACGAGCAATCATTCGGCGGCACCTTGCTAATCTCAATTAATCGCAACGTCAAAGACTTGGAAACCAGAGCGATCAGCGGGAAGTTCATGTCTTTCTTTTTTGAAGGAAAATATACCCAGCGGACAGACTGGATCCGGCAGGTTTATCGCTATGGCCGAGCCAATAATCTCAATTTCCACGAATTATATTTTTGGTACGCTACCTGCCCCACCTGTGCCAAAAAACAAGGCTACGCGCAGGTTGTGATTTTCGGGAAAATTGTCTGAAACATATAGCCACGGCCTTAAGACCGTGGCTATCGCAACGAGATATTTATGATCTCGTTTTTATTTAGAATCGTTCAATCTTCCGGATCTGCGGGCCGCCGCCGAAACCGGCGCCAGTCAGGATTTCCGCTCGGCCGCCGTTATTAAGGTCCGCGGCGACAACATTGACTCCGCCTCGGAAATTAACCGCGTAAGGGAAGAAATTGACCGTCAGCGCCGAACCGCCCCACTTAAACGCCCGGACATGCGGACCGCCGCCCAAACCGGCCCCGGTCACGATATCAGACGTCCCGTCGCTATTAACATCGCCGACCGAAACATGGGCGCCGGCCGTCGCGTAGGGCTGGAACTCGCTGATGACTTTGTAATCAGAGGATCGGAAAACCCGAACCGTGGCCGAAGAACCCGGTCCCTCGCCCACGACAATATCTTCTTTGCCGTCGCGGTCGAAATCAGCCCCGGAGGCGACAAAAGCGCCTTTGCGGATATTTTGCGAAAAAGCGTAGAAGGATTTGACTTCGCGTCCGACCGGGCTGAACACGCGCACGCGCGCCGTGCCGGAAGATCCCGGACTGGTAATGATCTCATCGCGTCCGTCGCCGTTGACGTCACCGGCGGCCACATAAGCGCCAACCGGAGCCGCGCCGTAAGCGTTCCACTCGCCGATCAAAACAAATTCGCCGTTATCCAAATCGGCATTGATAGTCTTTACCCAGCCTTGCAAACCCTGGCCTTGCCCGACAATAATTTCATCTTGGCCGTCGCCGTCCACGTCACCGGTAGCCACGCTGACGCCGCTGCGGGACGTGGCACTAAACGCCATGAATTGTCCCAGCAATCGATAATCTTTATCAAAAATTCGGACCTGCGGGCCGCCGCCTTGGCCGGCGCCGGTAATAATCTCGTTTTGGCCGTCGCCGTTCAAATCTCCGGCCGCGACATTGACGCCGCCGCGGAAGGCGGAATTATAAGCCATCAAGCTAGCCCCGGAAACGACCGAGCTGGTTTTGGTGGTTGTGGTCGTTTTAGTGCTAGTTTTGGTGCCGGTCTTGGTCGGCGCGTCTGCCGGAATTTCCACCGTCACCACGTTGCTGGTAGCCACATTGCCCGAATCGTCACGAACCGACATCGCCACATAATACGTATGGCCCCGCTCCATGCCGATACTGCCGTAATAAACCCGCAAGGAAATCTGATCGCGGTCGGAAATCGCGATGCCGGAGAAATTATCGGGATAACTAGGCGTGGCATCGGTCTCGGAAACCGCCAGCTTATAGTAACCAAAATCTTCATCCTGGTTTTTGGACCAGGTGAAAATCAGCTCATAGTCTTCCATCCGGTCATAAGAAAATTCAACCGGCGTCGGCGGTGTGGTGTCGCCGCTACCGCACCCGCCGGTGCAGGCCTGGCTTAGTCCCGGCGTGAGTCCAAGCACGGCGGCCACGGCCGCCACCAGCGCCAGAACCGCAATTAGTTTTTTCATGTTTTTTAATTTTAATAATAAACTGTTCTCTAAATAATTGTATTACAGGTTACCCGTCAAGTCAAAACCTGCGGATAACATTAGTATAACTCCGGACTAGTGGCGAGGGATAATAAAAATCCCCGGAAAGCCAGTTTGCAATTTGGCTTCCGGGGAAAGGTTCCGTTTATTTCTCTTTTTTCTTTTTTTCCGACTCAACCGAAGTCACTGTCAGCAACTCGATCGCGCGTAAGGCCGCGTCGATGATCGCGTCAGGATCCACAGCTGCCTCATCCTCAACATCGATAATCTTTGCCTCTAACACTTTTCGATAACCGATCCTTTTCTCGCTGGCCACGGCTACCTCCCTTCGAAAAAATACGGAACGGGATCAAATATACACCTTAACAAAAATTATTACCACCGATTTTTCCCCAAGGCAAAGTACAAACAATTCCATCTCTATAAAAATAAAAAAGCCTGCTCGGATGAGCAGACTTTTGACCATTTTAGAAATTACTCGTCCTGTTTCCGCCGTTTGCGGATGACCTTGCGCGAGGATTTCTGTTGATCACCGTGCTTGATGCGAACTCCCACCGTCCGATCATCAGTATCCTCGAAATCTTCCCTATTCGTCTCCACTTCAAACCAAAATTCTTTCTTTCTGTCCGCTGACATAACCTTTGTCCCTTTCCGTAATGAGGCTCAAAAGAGCCGTTTTGGATGAAAAAACCCTCCATTAAGCTGGCTGTATAATATACTTATTATCTAATTTTGTCAACTATCGGCTAGAAAAAACCGGCAGATCAATTGATCGGCCGGCGGGTTTTTCAGGCCAAAACAGGCATTTCTACCTGCTCAATGAACGAGAAGAATTTGAAGACAGGGGAGGCGGCGTCATCGGCCAAGCCTGGCGTTCGATCGGCCGGCCGGCGTGGAAGCTTTCCAAGTCCTGGCTCGGCAACTGGCTCGGATCGCGCTGGGCAGATTTTCGCGCTTGCCGGTTCCGGATTTTTTCTTCCTGGGCCGCTTGTCGTCGCTTCCGCAACTCTCTTCTTTCATCTCTGGTCATTTTTGGCATATGAACCCTCCTCGCGTTGAATTTTGCAGCGATTAGCCTAACCGCCGATTTTTCTCCGAGCCGCACCGTGCGCCGGGGAGAAAATAACTGTTACCAGCTTACTCTTTTTCTTGAAATTGTCAAGTAAAAACCGGGCCGGGAAAATCCGGCCCGACGAGAAAATGTGGTTATTTTTTTGTTTTGCGAGATCGCTCCAGCATCCGATGCAATAACCTGATCGGCGTGGCCTTGGTATGCGTAAACCGATTATAAAAAACCGTCCGTCCCTGCTCGTTCAAGACAAAACCCTGAGCCGCCTGATCCCCGACTCGCTCCACCAAGATGCGCAATTCGCTGTTTTCCGACAACTGCTCAAGGAGAGACTGGTCAAAATCCGCTTCAACGGTCTGAAACATCGCCACTTTTTTGTCGGCGGCGGACTCGGCCGTCGCCGGACCAGACAGACGCGCCGGTCCATCCAACAACAGCCAGGTCCCGGCCTGCCCGATCATTTCCATCATTTTGAAAACGAGTTGATGATCTTTAAGATCTCCCGAGGTCAGGCGCCGGCGCGCTTCCACGCCGGTTTGATTGGCCCCGACAACCTGATCCACCAACCTGATCCTCTCGCCGTGCGGAATAATTTCGAGAATTTTTTCTGCCGATACTGGCTGATCCAATTTTGGGATCTGAGGAATCGAGCCGATCTCCTGCTCCCGCAGTCCGAAAGACAGGTTCATGACTTCACTGTCCGCGCCCAATTTAATTTGGGCCAGGAGTTTTTCTCCCTGGTCGTCAATCGTGACGCCGACATCCCGATCAGCCGCCGTGACGGCGTTTTTGAAATCGACCTGGAAATGACTGAAACGCCGGCTCCAATCCCCGGGCAAAAATTTGCCCGCTTCTTCCAGGAGACGATATCCCGGCGCCACGCCAAAGTGCGCCTCGATATCAGCCGGCGGAATTTCGACGGGCCGCATTTCCGGCGCATCGCGAGAATCAATATTCATGAGCTTACTTAAAATCAATAATATGAACCAGATTTTCCCCTTCGGTTTTGTCTTTCTTTACGCCGTCAACAAACACAATTTTGTCGCCGGGCCGGAATCGATATTTTTCCGCCAGGACCTGGCGCAGTTCCGCCGTCAGGGAATTGATGGTGGCAATATTCGGCAGCACGATCGGCTCCACGCCCCACAATAAATTGAGCTGGCGCTGGATTTTTTTATGAGCGGTCACCGCCACGATCGGCAGTTCCACCCGGGCCGAAGACACCGCCTGGGCCGTCTGGCCAGATACCGTCGTCACCACCACCGCTCGCGCCTTGATCTCGCGCGCCACTTGAGCGGCGTGGCGCGACAGCGCCACCAATCCGGGATCAGCCTGGCGGCCAGTTACCGGCCGCGGGGTTGATAAATTATCATACGTGCTTTTTTCGGCATCCTTGATTACCTGGCTGGCCGCCCGCACCGCTTCAACGGGATATTGCCCGGAAGCCGTTTCGTCGGATAAATAAATCGCGTCCACATGGTCA
>CALEFQ010000054.1 GCA_937877125.1 uncultured bacterium
ACCTATGTGAGTATTACCCTGTTTTCTGTTTCTGATTCTAGAGTAGCAAGTTCCTAAATCCAGGCAATGTATTTTTTGTCCAGATGGGCAATAAATTAAAGTCTTACCCTCGGATCAATCACCATCTCCCCTGTTTTCTTACCGTCTTTCAAAATGCCGACTATTGTTTCGGCGACTTCTTCTGCCGTGCCGAGTTTTCCTTTTTTGATTATCCGTTGTTGTTCCTCAGAAGTGAAAACATCACGGAAACGATCAGTGTCGGTCACCGTAGGAATAACGGTGTTTACTCGAATACCACTCTCTTGGAGTTCTCGAGCAAGGCCGATGCTAAGAATATTAGTCCCGGCATTAACCACTCCATAGGGCACAGAATTCGAATCGACATATTCAGGCATCCCTAGGCGTGAAGAAATATTGATGATATTTCCATCAGCCGATTTTTTCAGGTGCGGGATGCTGTATTTGACGAAAAGAAATTTGGCTGTCAGATCCACCCGGAGCATTTCCTCCCAATCAGCCAATTTGTAATCGACGACATCACCAAGAATATTGATCCCAGCGTTATTGATAAGCGCGTCCAGACCACCAAATTTTTCGACAGCTTGCGTCACCGCCCGCGTTGCCGTCTCTTCTTGCCCAATATCTCCCTTGATCATCAAAATATTCGGACATTCTTTAAGCAAGCTCGAGGCCATGTCATCGCGAGATTTATAGACGCCGACGACATTGCAGCCAAGACTATAAAGCTTTTTTGCTGTTGCGCGGCCCATACCACGACTGGCGCCGGTGATTAAGATTGTTTTATTTTTGAAATCCATGTAGTTGCAGCTTATTAAAACAAAACGACAACCCTATTTAGTGACATCGACAATTTCCATCTTCCCATTTAGCACATGAATATACTGACTGTCGCTCAGGAGAACCAGCGGAGACAAACGCTTTTCGTAGGCAATTTTCATTCTCCCGCCCAAGTATTTCTGCTTGAAATCATCCGATCCCCAATGCGGAGCAATCGTGAAATTGACTAGCCCAAAAGCAGCCAGATCATCCGACTTCATGTTAGGCGAGTCTTCTGTGAGATACGCCGGGATCTTTGGCCCGGCGATTATTGATCCGGCGCTAGTGCCAATATAGATCTTGTCCTTTACCAGTTTTCGCACCAAGGAAATAAACCCGGACAGTCGTGCTTGTTTTAAAAGATAAGACGTGTCACCTCCCGACATATAGATATAATCAAATGCCGCCAGGTCATTTTTTAACTGTGTTTCGGATTTACCAGTCAGTGTATAGTCCGTAACTAAGAAACCAGCATTTACCAATGCTTGCCGATCATTTTTCAGCCAGCTTTTGTCTCCCGTCTCCGGCTCTGCCGCCGTATCAATAAAAACAAGCTTCTTGGCTTTGGCCAAATTTACTTTCCGAGCAATATCATGCGCCACCGCGTGGACGCTGGAGGTTAGGAATAGTTCCATTTATTTTTCAACTTTAAATATTTTCCCATGTCCCGGCACCACATAATCAGCTACTTTTAATATCTTGCTCCGACTTTGCCGAAGCTGTTTTTCGTTTTTGACATAGGGATCTTTTTTGGCCAACAAGCTTGCCCGATCTATTTTTTGAACTTCATTATCTGTCCAAAAAAAGACATCCGAAGCAATTGCCACTTTTCCATAGTCCTTGGTGTCCACCAATAATGTCCCCTGGAAAATATCATGCCCAGGGGTTTTGATTATCTTAATTTCCGTTCCTGGAATTTTCCCGTCATGATCTTCGATTCGTCCGTCCCAAGAATAGATTGAACTATCATCAACAACCTTGGCCGATTCAAAGATGCCAGTGAGCAACGAATGGTCGGAATGCATGTGAGTGAGAAAAACAAAATCAATATCCGACAATGACAAACCGGCACGTTTTAAGGACGCCAACAGCTTATTCCGATTCATTCCCGGATCAACAACAATATTCAATCCCTTGTCTTGGATCAGAGTCGTAGTCGAGGAAGCATATTCACCACCCTTTTCTTCTCGGGCATAGCCAGGAATAAGGATTTCTAGTTTGGCCATAAAGTTGAAACTTTATTAGTTCAATAAATTCTGGTCTATAAACTCTTTCAATTCTTTCAAATCTTTCTTGTCCTTGTCGTAATACAGCGTAGAGATCCCGACCGATCGCGCACTCTTAACCGCATCTTCTTTGTTTTCAAAATAGACCACATCTTTGGCATCTAGTTTGAAATGGGCCAACATTTTTCGGTAATACACCGGGTCTGATTTTTCCGGATCGTGTTTCAGGGTAAAAACCTCGTAAGGCATCTTCTCTAGGCCGTGTTCCTTGAATTGCTCGTCATTGGCGCTAGTCAAAATGATTTTTCGGTTGGGATATTTTTCAAGCAACTCATGCATTTCTTTGAATATGCCCTGGCCCTTGAGAACGAAAGCGTTGATTGCATCCACAAGAATTGTTTTCATAATGCAATTGTGATTACGTTTCTGAATTTGCTGTAAATGTATGATAACATAGGCCAAATAGCCCGGAAAGGTATCGACCGGGGTCAAGCAGGACTCGAACCTACCCGTTCCCTTATATAAGCCAAAACCCCTTTTCAGGGGTTTTTCGATGCTGTTCACTCGAACTAATTTTTTGGGCTGTGCTTAGCGAAAATTTGTATTCAAAGACAAATAAAAATTCGTTGGCTCCCCGGGCAGGGCTCGAACCTGCAACATCCTCGTTAACAGCGAGGCGCTCTACCATTGAGCTACCGGGGAATAATTAATTTCTAAATTGTTAACAGCGAGGCGCTCCCTGCCTACCAGCAGGCAGGTACCATTGAGCTACTGGGGAAGAATAATCGCCTTTATAAATTGTTTGCCGCAACCACTTTTATAATACTTCTCTCGTTTTCTGGCAAGTTGCCTTGGACCTAAAAACTCTTGATATACCAACTTCCAAGGACGATATCCCTTGGTTGAAAAAACTTGACCACCATTATGTGCTCTTAAACGTTTAGTTATATTTCTAGACATCCCAACATATAAGCGCCCATCTTGAGCACTCTTTATAACGTAAACGCTAAACCCTCCTTCCATATTTTTTAAACTATCAACAGCGAGGCGCTCCCTGCCTACCGGCAGGCAGGTACCATTGAGCTACCGGGGAATAATGAATAAGATATTAAGAATTTAAGATATTAAGAAAATTAAGAGTTTGGAGGAAAAGGCGAATGATTAATAAGATATTAAGAGCATTAAGACATTAAGAGTTTGGAGGAATAAGAATGTCAGAGAGTATCACGTACCTTTTTTATCATCGAAGCGATAATGCGAGTGATTTGCTCGCTTTCAGATAATAATTCTTCTAAGCGGTGGCTGTCAACCATTTCCAGTTTCTGCAATATATCAAGCCAATATATCGTTTCATTGGCTTCTTTCAGAGCGATAGTAGCGGAACTAAGAAAATCCTTTTTAGAGCGATTAATTCTGGCCTCGGTCAAATTTGAGCCGATCGCTCCGGCGGATCTGATAACCTGATCCCCCACCGAAAATCGCACCGATCCCGGGGGCAAACTACTGATTAGGCGAACAACCGATACCACCAACCGCTTGGATCTTTCCACGATATCATTTTCTTTTGAATACTGACAATAAACCCTCCTCATATTTCCTCCTCTTAATATTCTTAATTTCTTAATATCTTAATACTCTTAATATCTTAATATCTTTTCTAATAGTCTTTAAGCCTTTTCACTTCGATATTCTCGCGGATTTTCTCGAGCGCTTTGGCTTCAATCTGACGGATGCGTTCGCGGGTGACGCCGAATTCCTGCCCGACTTCTTCCAGGGTATGGCCGACGCCGTCGGTCAGGCCGAAACGCATTTCCAGAATCTTTTGCTCGCGGGGCAAGAGAAAATGCAGGATTTTCTGGACATGGTCGCGCAACAGCTGGCGGCCGGCGGAAGTCGACGGCGAAACCGTCTTGACGTCCTCGATGAAATCACCCAGCGTGCTGTCGTCTTCGTCGTCGCCGACGGAAGTTTCCAGCGACACCGTGTCCTGGTTGATCTTGATGATATGGCGGACCTTGTCGACCGGCATATCCATTTCCGCGGCGATTTCTTCCGGCAGGGGTTCGCGCCCGAGATCCTGCACCAGCCGGCGGGAAATCTGCATATATTTATTGATCGTTTCGACCATGTGGACCGGAATGCGGATCGTGCGCGACTGGTCGGCCAGGGCGCGGGTGATCGCCTGGCGGATCCACCAGGTGGCGTAAGTCGAAAATTTATAGCCCTTTCGGTAATCAAATTTTTCCACGGCCCGGAACAGCCCGATATTCCCCTCCTGGATCAAATCCAGCAGGGTCAAGCCGCCGCGGCCGACATATTTTTTGGCAATACTGACCACCAAGCGCAAATTGGCCTCGATCAACTGCTGTTTGGCTTTGGGATCGTTTTTTTCTTTCAGCTTGGCCAGAGAAACTTCCTGTTCGCCGGTCAACAGCGGCACGCGCCCGATTTCGCGCAAATACATCTGGACCGAATCGCCGGAAAGGTTCGCTGCGTCTTCCGGGTCTTCCTGGCGCACGCCCAGCACCGTTTCTTTAATTTCCCGTTTTTGTTCCTGGCGCTCCGCTACCGGAATCGACTTTTTGGTTTCCATCACCTCGATCCCCAACTCGTCAAATTTGGCCAGCACGCCTTCCAGCTTGGCAATATCAGTTTCCGCATCCGGCACCGCCGCCAACACTTCGTCCTCGGTGACAAAGCCCTGCTCCTTGCCCTTGCCGAGGAGGTAAGACAGCGTCACCGCCGGCGGGGCCGCTTCAGTTTTTTTCTGGGACAGGACGAGGAATTCTTTTTGGGATTTGGTCCGGGCCGATTTCCGCGGGCGCTGTTTGGCGCCGCGCTTAACCGCTTGCGGTTTTTTCTTTTTGGAAAACCGCCGCGCGGCCAAACGGGTTTTTTTGCCCCGGCGGGGCTGGCTCTTTTTATTTTTTTTCTTTTTTTTCCCGGACATATGAATATGTTATCGTTGATTAATCTCGGTTTCTAAATTTTGCAGTTCGGCAGTCCGCCGCGAAAACTCGGTCGACCAGCGCTCCACTTCGCCGGCTTGCCGGTGCGATTCCGCTTGGAATATCTGCCCGCTGATTTCCTGTAATTTTTGCTTAAGGAACCGGCGCTTCAGCAGACGCCAGCAGATCCGCAGTTCTTCGGCCAGCGCTTCCGGATCGGCCGCCTCAAAATCCTGCTCGATTTGAAAAACTAATTGTTTGGCGCGCGCCTCCGTTTCCGGCTGGATCTTTTTCAGCTGGGCCAGCAGTTCCGCCTCCGTCTTCCAACGTTCGGTATTATATCGTTTTTCCAATAAAATGTAGAACTGGCGGTTTTCCGGCTGATTCAAGTAATCGGGATCAAAATTATCCAGGATATATTCCATCTCCCCCGGCAGGCGCACCAGCAATCCCAGCAAACGGTTTTCCAGCACCGCGGCCACGTTTTTGGCCGCCGCCTGGTCCGGCGCCGGAGCCGGACGCCGGCTCAAAGCCGGCTTTGGGCCCGGCAGTTTTCGGATCGCCGCCTGGAGCGTTTCCGGCGGGACCTGGACCGTTTTGGCCAGCCGCTCCAGATAAAAATATTGTTCCACGTTGTTATCGATCCTTTTAATCACCGCCAATAATTCCGCGGCGATTTTTTTCTTGTCCGAGATCTTGTCCGGATCGCGCCCCCGCAAGGTTGATTCGAAAAAATATTCCATGATCGGCCGCTGGTCTTTGATCGCCTGCTTCCAGGCCGCCGGATCTTTGACCGCCAAGTCGCCCGGATCTTTTTCCGCCGGAAGTTTAATAACCGTCACGTTGAAACCGCGCTGGAGCGCCAGGTCGATGCCGCGCCGCGTCGCCAGGTCGCCCGCCAGGTCCATGTCGAAAGCCAGCGCGATATTTTTGGTAAAACGTTTGAGCAGTTCCAGGTGCCCGTCCGTCAGCGCCGTGCCGGAAGAAGCCACCACGTTTTTAACCCCGCTCTGGTGCGAAGCCAAGACATCGGTATAGCCCTCGACGACGATCACCTGCTGGCTGGCCCGGATGGCGGAACGAGCCGCCGACAGTCCGTACATCACCCAGCTTTTATGGTAAATTTCCGTCTCGGGCGTGTTCAGGTACTTGGCGCCGCGGTCATCCGCCCGCAAGACCCGCCCGCCGAAACCGACCACGTCCCCGTGGATATTTTTTATCGGGAACATCAGCCGGCCGCGGAAACGGTCGTAATAGCCGCCCCGGTCTTTGCGCACGCTTAGGCCCGCGGAAAAAATATCTTCATCAGAATAACCTCGTTTTTTTAAAAAAGTGCCGGTCAGATCCCAGGAATTGGGGCTGTAGCCGATCGAGAATTCTTCAATCGTCTGCGCGTTGAATTGCCTTTTCACGAAATAGTCGCGGGCAATCTTGGCCTCGCGGCTTTTCAAGAAAGCTTGGTGAAAATATTTAGCCGCCAGATTATTGATTTCATAAAGCTTGTTTTTGCGCCCCCACTGTTGCGGATTGCGCGGCTTGATTTCCACGCCGGCCCGCTGGCCCAGGGTGCGGAGAGCCTCGCCGAATTCCAGGCCTTCTTTTTCCATGATGAAGGTGAAAATGTCACCGCCCTTGCCGCAGCCGAAACAGTGCCAGATTTGCTTGTCGGGGCTGACCATGAACGACGGCGTTTTTTCATTATGAAAAGGACAGGGCGCCTTGAAATTCGTTCCGGCTTTTTTCAATGGCAGATACTCGCTGATGAAGTCAACGATGTCGAGGCGTTCTTTGATTTGGTCGCGTTCATCCATTGGTCTTTGGTCTTTAGTCGTTGGTCTTTAGCCATCTGGCCAAAGACTAAAGACAAAAGACTAAAGACTTTAGAATAAAAGAATCGCCAAAATCACCAGCACGATGACCGGAATCAAGAGCAGTCCCCAATTTTTGATTAAACGCGGCATTAATTAGTTGTTAGTTGCTTGAGCGAGGTCCTTCGATTCCTCTTCGCTACGCTCGGGGTCTCTCAGGGCTAGTGCTGATCATCTTCTTGGTAGCATCTCCACCCTGAGTAAGCTCCGAAGGCTTCGACCTGAGGGCTCAGCCCGAAGGGCGAAGTGAGGAGCGCATCGAAGGGTGGTCGGGGCGGAGAGATTCGAACTCTCGATCTCATGCACCCCATGCATGCGCCTTAGACCAGCTGGGCCACGCCCCGAGGGTGCTTCATATTGAAATTCACGCGAACTATAAAGTATTACCGGATCGGTTTGCCATATTTTATTAGATTCTCTTTCTTTTCTCGCCGCCAGCTCTTAATCTGATTCTCGCGTTTCTTAGCTTCTATAAAATCGCCGTATATCTCGTAATAAACCAATCTTATCGGGAGCTTATTCTTAGTGTATAAGCACCCACTACCACATTGGTGGTCAACGATTCTTCGTCTTAAGTTCTTAGTAAATCCAATATATAAATCACCGTCTCGGCAGCGAAGAATATAAACAAAATATTTCTTCATGGCCCTCCTAAAATCGTTGTCCTTCGACTCCCCCGCCAAAGGCGGGTTCGCTCAGGACTAGTGCTAATCACCTTCTTAGCAGCACCTCCACCCTGAGTAAGCTCCGAACGAAGTGAGGAGCGCATCGAAGGGTGGTCGGGGTGGTGGGATTCGCACCCACGATCTCTGCGACCCGAACGCAGCGCCTTGGACTACTGGGCCACACCCCGACTACGGCCTAACCGAGGAATCTCATACGAAAATATTTGCTCTAATTGTAAAATTCGCTTTTTAAGGATCGCTTTGCCGGAACCGGTCTTGAAATATTTTTCTAGCTTCCTCGCTCTGCCTTCGCCGCACACCAAGATCGCCGAAATAATTTTCCAAGGTCGATAACACTTGGTCGCCAAGCAAAAACCGTTATTATGATGCCACAACCTTCGCTGTAGATTATTGGTAGAACCAATATAGATCTGGTTGTTCATCTCACTTAAGATGATATAAACACACCACATTTCCCTCCTGTCACAAGATATTTTAATGATGCGGACAGCTTAACAATAATTATCTAATAGGTCCTGGCCTGCCAGACGAAGCCTGTGAAACGAGCGAACTGTGGCCTGCCAGACGAAGCCTGTGAAACGAGTGAAGTGTGGCCTGCCAGACGAA
>CALEFQ010000055.1 GCA_937877125.1 uncultured bacterium
AGCGCCTGATATATTCCGCTGCCGTATCTTGGCCAATATTTAACGACTGTGATAAACCATAGGAACTCATACCATAAAGCACGCCAAAATTTATAGTTTTAGCGAACCTGCGCTCGTCTTTACTAATCTCCTCGGGCTTTTTCTTAAAAATATCGGCAGCTGTATCGGTATGAATATCACGCCCGCTTTTAAAAGATTCTATCATAGCTTTGTCTTCAGCTAAGCAGGCCACAATGCGTAATTCAATCTGTGAATAATCAGCTGCAATTAGCACTTTGCCAATATCGGCAATAAATGACTTGCGAATCTCCTCGCCCCATTCGCCTTTTATCGGAATATTTTGTAAATTCGGATTAGAGGAAGCTAATCTGCCGGTCGAAACATCCTGTGAATAATGAGTGTGCAAGCGATTATTTTTATCCACCATCTTCGGCAATGGCATCAGATAGGTTGAAATCAGTTTGGATAATTCTCGATATTTAAGAATCGGAGCAATTATCTGGTGCTGATCTATTATCTTCTTTAATTCGCTCGCTGCAGTGGACACCCCGCTTTTCGTTCGTTTCAATCCTGCTTGCGGCAATCTTAATTTATCAAACAGTACTTCTGCCATCTGGCTCGGCGAATCGAGGTTAAACTCAAAACCTGCTAGCTGAAAAATGTTGGCGGTTAGCCGTTGGCGGTTAGCCGATAATTTACTTTCCAGTTTTGCAAATTCTTCTATGTCTAGCTTAATTCCCATCTCTTCCATCCCACGTAAAACCGGCTCGAGCTGTTTATCGATCTCGGCCGAGGTAATATTTGGAACGAAGATCGATTTTCCAAGTAAATAATTCCACATCTTTTTGTAATTTATAATAACTTTAACTGTTGATCTTTTTTTGTTTTTTCAGACAAATCTTTTTGATTTCTTGGAACGTCCGAATCATCGGCTGCTTCATTTCCGCCAAATCTTCTAAGCAGTGATTGGAAACCCAGCTCCTCAAATAATTCTCTAAGCCTATCTTTATCGTAATCGCCAAACTTGGCTTTGTCCAGATCGAAATCTATCGGCACATCTTTATGGATAGTAGCCAAGCTCTGAGACAAAAACGCTTGTTCTTTATATTCGATTAACAAGTTTAATATTCTCGGTTTGATATTTTGAATTTGATTATTGAAATTTGTTTGGTTATTGTTTCTTGTGCCTTGGAGTTTCTCAATTGCTTCGTAAAGTTTCTTCAAAGTATCGAAATCTTGAAGCAATTGAGTGGCCGTCTTCGGTCCAATTCCTGGCACTCCGGGAATATTATCGCTAGGATCACCGGCAAGTGCTTTGAGATCGATAAAGTCGGAAGGTTGCAAATTGTATTCTTGCTGAATAATCTCGGCATCATCGGTGGAAAGCCCCATGACGTCGGCGACTTCTTTGGCGTATTTAGCGCACCGGGCGGCGTGACCGGCCGTGAACGGATCCTTGCTCTCAAGCGCCATGATCAGCGTCGTGGAGGCTTCGATATACGACCGCCGCGCGGCTTCCGCGCTGTCGCTCATCCTTCTCTGAAATTCGGTGATCCGGTCTTCGCTGATTTTGATCTCGGGCATTCCCTCGATCGCGGTTCTTTCGATTTCGCGGTACATCGTCACGCGGTTTCTTCCGGAGACCTTCGAATAGGCCAGCGCGTTCGAAGCGAAAACCAGAAGTTCCCCGCGCCGCTTCATGCGGTCTTCCGGAAAAGACGATATCCCGACCGAAATGGTCACCCCGACTTCCCTGGAGCGGATCATGAAGTGATGCTTCGCGAAAACGAGCCGGAGCCTCCGCGCCAAATCCAGAGACCCCAGGTAATCGATATGCGGCAGGATCACGGCAAACTCTTCCCCGCCGTAGCGCGCCACGATATCGCTCATCCGGCAGTGCTTCAGAAGAATGGCGGCGCACTCCTTCAGAAGCTGATCGCCGATCGAATAGCCGAATTCTTCGTTGATCAGTTTGAAGTGGTCGATGTCCAGCATCAGGCATGATATCGGATAACGGTAGCGGACCGCTTTTGAAATTTCGGTAACAATCCGTTCATGCAGATAACTATGGTTGAAAAGCCCCGTCAACGCGTCCTTGATCCCGCTCGAACCGTCCCCCAAATCTTTCGTCCCGCCGAGTGATTCCGCGGAAGAAAAAGCGCGCTCTTCATCCGGAAATACGAAGCGTTTGGAAATTTCCGCTTCAAAACGCGGCGCGTCCCCGTCATAGAATTTCTCGTAACATGCCCGAAGCTTCGCGCTGAGGTCGTTGAATTCTTTTTCGGATTTCACGATCAGCTCCGAAACTCCCGCCTGAATCGCTTCGCGGGCCAGGCGGTCGTCCCAGACGGACGTCAACAGAACAAAAGGAAGACGGATATGCTGACTGCGCATCTTTTCAAGCAGCCTCAAACCGGACCCTTGTTCGATCTGGGACTCGACCAGCAGAACGTGATAGGTTTTTTTCTGGATCCTGGCCAAAGCTTCGTCGACGCTCGCCACGCAGTCAATCTGGGAAAAATGAGGGTCTTTCTGCAGATTTTTCCTTAGCCAGACCAACTCCTGGCTATCGCTTTCCACAAGTAGAATGGAAAACTCCTCGTCTCTTTCGTTGTGTATCACCCATGCCCTCCGGCAGAGATAATTTTTCCTAACAAGAAGTATAACTTTGCCTACTTGGTCATGCAAATTTAGTCAAAACTTATCACGGGGCTTTAGTAAGTTTTAACCTTTTTATTTACAATCAGTTACGAATTTTCCGGTTTTTTTGAGTATTTTTTTTGGAAAATAAATGAGAGAGGGCTTGATAAATGTCTAAGGGAAACTGGAGCGTTTTAGAATGCCCGCCGAAGGGGAAAATTTGCCGCGAAAAAGCCGGTTACCGGCCACTCAAAAGGGCGTCGACCATCCCGTTCATGGTACAGACCCCGGCTTCCCGGTAGGGCCTATATCCCGCTCGACGGATGGCTTTTGCGGTCACGGGGCCAATCGCGATCCACCGCGTTTTGAATTGCCCGGCGGCAGAACGGGGAAAACAATCAAAAAAATTCCTTACGGCCGATTCGCTGGCGAAAAAAATAAAGTCTATCCCGCCGTTCAATAATCTTTTCAAAAGCCGGGCCGACCGGCGGGCGGAGTTCACGGCCAAAGTCCGGTAGGCCTTCACCTCGGTGACTTGAGCGCCCGCCCGCTCAAGTCTGCTCCGCAGTCTGTAGATCGGAAGAGCGCACGTCTGAACTCCAGTCACGAGTGGATATCTCGTATGC